>JAFZSR010000115.1 GCA_017619275.1 Prevotella sp.
GCCACATCCTTCGCTGGGCGAAGCGTCACAAGTGCCGAGCGCGTGGCCAAAATAAAACAAATTAGGAAAATTCGTTTCCTCCAAAAACATCGATCTTCATCTGTCGCTCGTTTCCTTTTCAACCGTACAGGTCGAAAAAATCTCGTACGAGATTTTTTCAAAAGTCGTTGACTTTTTTCAAAAAATCGTTACCAAAATTTCAGCAAGGCGCAGCCACTCCCCTCCCTTAGGGGAGGGGAGTGGCTGCGCGTCGTTTATCCCAAACCCATCTAAAGCATTTCCTTTACACCAGCAGAATAAAAACGTAGTTACTATTTATAGAGGAAATGGATCTTAATGACTGTTTTGGGGTTTATTCACAAAATTTTTCCTCCATATCGTTATGGTATGGAGGATTTTTCGTAATTTTGCACGGCAATTTTACAATTGCGGAAAAAAGTGATTACCTAAAAATATGACATTACAATGAGAAAGAACATTTTGATGATTTCGGCCCTGCTGATGCTGATGGCCTGCGGGGGCAAGAAGACACAGACAGAGAATGCGAATGCCGACAACTCGAAGGAGGCGGAGGCAAAGGAGGAAATCGTCGGCCTAATCAATGATTTGTATGCCGCCGAAGCCAAGAATGAAGGAAACATCGACGGGCGTTTTGCCTGTAGTGGATGGCGGAAGATGGTGGATGCTGTTGAGGCGAAGGACGCTCATCTGGAAGAGATTGGCTTCTTCAATGATGACTATTGGACCATGATGCAGGATTCCAATCCCGATGACTTTGAGGTACGCGACATCAAGTTCGAGCAGTTGGACACAGAGAAGGGAACGGCAACAGTTAGTTTCGTTCTCTATAGTTCCATTCAAACCGTTCCCCAGAAATTTACCCTCTGTCGCGAGGATGGCGACTGGCGCGTACACGACATCATCAGGTTCTATAGTGACTTCGACGACGTAGAGTCTTCTTTCAGCTTCAGGGAGGCTATGCAAAGCTATCTTGATGAGCCGCTGGAGGAAGCGTCGGAACTGACTTTCGCCAATATGGAAGGAATATACGACAGCCTTGATGAGGACATGAACAGCGAAAGCCGTATCTGTCTGAACGATGACGGCACGGCCACATGGAGCATGATAGGCAGCCTCAACTATACGGAGTACACTTATACCATCAGCGGGAATACCATTTGCCTGAAGGTTAAAGGCGTGGAATCGGAGGATGACTGTTATGATTATGATCCCGATACCCGAACCCTAAAGAACGAGCAGGGAGCCGTCTATTACCGGCAGGTTGAAGATTAAGGAAATGACTACAGTCCATAAACCGCAGGGAGCAACACCCAGATAGGATGCTGCTCCCTGCGGTTTATTCAAGGGCATGGGCAGTGTTGTTAGAAATTCACCTTTCTTTCAGGTGCTGAGAACGAGCAGAATCGAGCTGTTGCATTAGTGATGTAGAGCACGGCCATATTGTCGTCGTCGGCCTTATACATCGACTTCAAGCTCTCGTTGCGGTTCAGGAATTCCTCCTTGACGGCCAGTGTCTCGTCGTTGACCAATGTTCCACTCAGGCGCATCCATTCGCTGCCCGAATTCTTCAAGGCGCAGATTTCGAACTTGCCGTTCGCTGCCATCTGCTTGTAAACGTCCTTCACCTTGCCCGTCATGATGTAGAGACGGCCATCGATAATCTCTGATACGCCGAAGGGACGCACACGGGGCTGGTCACCGTCGACTGTGGCAATGAAGAATGCTCCGCACTCCTTCAGATAAGCCTGAACTTCTTGCATGTTTGCTACTTTCATTTCTTTACTGATTGTGTCGTTAGTTACTACTTCGTTCTTTACCTCGCTACTCTCCGTTTCGGGAGCAGCTGCTTGTTTGTTACCACATGCTGCCAAGACTGCGAGCAGGCTAGAGCAAAGCAAAGCGGCAGCAAAACCGAATAATCCCTTTTTCATTTGGTCAATCATACTAAATCTTATTAAATCATTTGGCAAAGGTAGTCATTTTTGCTCGCTTTTTCGTAATTTTGCATCGATTATTCACATAGTTTATGAAGAAAGTCAAGTTTGTCACTGTCATTTCAGCCATATTGCTGTTGATGGCAAGTATTCCTGCTACAGCTCAGGAAGAGAATGGGTTTAAGAAATTCAACGTGAGGGAGGACTTCACGGAGAACGGTTTTCAATGGTTCCATGATGCCGAACTGCTGGCAGCTGGCGACAAGGAGAAGAGCAATGCCATGACCATTGGCTGGGGCGGTATTGGAACGCTATGGGGACGTACGGCCCTCACCGTCTATGTGGCAGAGAAGCGCTACACCAAGGAGTTCATGGACAAAGCGGAATTCTTCACCGTGATGGCCTTTGACGTTAAGGACAGCAAGGTGCTGAATTATATGGGAACCAAGAGTGGACGGGATGGCGACAAGGCTCAGGCTTTGGGGCTCCATACCGCTTATACCGCCAATGGCACACCCTACTACACGGAGGCTTCGATGGTGATAGAGTGCAAGATTATGTATGCCGCCCCCTTCGACTCTCAGTATTTTAAGAGCGATGTGCCCAAGAATATGTATGCCAACTTCCCCGCAGGCATTCATTCCATGTATATCGGTGAGGTGGTGAACGCCTGGAAGAAATGACTTTACACGGAGAATAGTATGAAGAAAGCTTTTTTTATTTTGGTGTTGCTCCTGTCTGCCATTGGATTGAAGGCGCAGAGCATCAGCCACATCGAGACCACGAAGAACTGGTATTATATCTACAACGAGGAAGGCAAAAAGACAAAGACCCTCAGCGCTACCATTGGCGAGTTGCAAGGGTTCAGCTCGTCTTTCTTTGTGGTGAAGAGCAGTTCCTGGTACTTTATCTACGATGCCACAGGCAAAAAGACTAAGGCCCTGAGCGAATCGACTGTCGGGAAAGTGCTGTCTGTCGCTGGAGAGACGTTCACCAGTCAACTCGGCTCATGGATTTACACTTGGAGCAAAGAGGGCAAGAAGATAAGCACGAGGGCGGCTCATCAATGAGGGGAGGCAGGATATCTTTAAACGGAAAATCGAACCGATAGACTGATGGCTCTACCCAAATTCATCATCACAATGAAAGGCCATTTCAGGCTCGGAATGGTCTATCAGCATAAAGACCTGTTGAAGCCTGGGGATTGTTGCCTTGGCGGTGGCTACTACCACTTTGACTATGCCTCCAACCGTATCATCCTCGACCGCTCATCATACGACTACGGCAAACCTCGGTGGCATCTTCTGGAATCGCTGAAGGTTCCTTCTGCCTACCGAGGCATGCGCCTTGTGTACTATGATGACGACGGCGAAGCGTTTGACGTAAGCCAGGAGCTGCAAATAGAATACTATGACTGACTTCGATTCCATCTGGCGGCTGTGACGACATTCTGTGTTATTTGACCGTCCCCGTTTGTGCGTAGATGTTTTATATTGAATCAGTTAATATAAAACAAGAATAATAGTAACAACGAAAAAATCCTTCGATTTTTCTTGCGTGAACCAACAAATCTTCGTACCTTTGCACCCGTTTTGCGAAAAGTAAATATTTTTCTCAATTAATAAATTATTATGGTAAAAAGATTACAAACAAAAATGTTGCTCCTGCTCGGACTGCTGTTCGTAGGAGCAGGAATGACGTGGGCTAAGGTCTACACTAGCAATTTGACCTTTACTGGAGCTTGTGGCGGCTCTGGAACCGCAAGCGATGGCGTTGAATGGAAGATAGTTTCTGATGCCGCTGAGTCTGATTTTGAAAGTGGCAGAGGCATTCATTATGGAACTAACGGCAAAGAAGTTGAATTTATTCAACTATCTACATCTTTTACGGTTGGGAAGATAACCAAAATTGTTGTAGAAGCAAGCGGAAATAACACTCCTACACTAAGTGTTACTGTTGGAGGAGAAGCTTTTGGCAATAATCAAACAGTTACCACCAATAATACTGCTTATACATTTACTGATGTGGCAGAGGCTGGTGATGTTGTCGTTAGACTTGCTAAAGCAAACCCTGCCAAAAAAGCTCTTTACATAAAGAGTGTTGTCGTTACTTATGAAACTGGTGATGATGATCCTCAACTCACATATAGCGAAGAAAGTGTTACCATCAACAAGGGTGATACATTCAATGCCCCTACGCTTTCTTTTGCTGATGGTTTCGATGGTTCAATAACTTACAAATCAAGTAACACCGATGTGGCTACTATCAGCGAATCTGGCGTAGTGACACTCGGAACAGAAGCCGGTATAACCATCATAACTGCTTCTTTTGCCGGCAATAATATTTGGTGTAAAAGTTCAACCAGCTATACCTTGAGAGTGATGTCCCCTGATGCCCCAGTAGGAATCAGCTTTGGAAATGGCAATGTTAAGATAAATGATTTGTCAGTTGAGGGAACAGACTCCTATGGAAACGAATGGACAATCACGACAGTAGGTGAAGACCCATATTTCAGTCAAGCAGACGACCATTCACAGGTTGGCTCCAAACAGAAGCCTGCTACCAGTATCACCTTTACTACTACACTCCCCGACACATACACCATCATAGAGTTCTCAGCAACATTCGCAGGATCTAGCAAAAAAGCTGAAGGTCTTGTGACGCTGACAGTGGGAGAAAGTACAAAGACGGGCAATATAATTGGAAATGGAAGTGTTACTGTCACTTTTGAACCTCTAACCATTGGAAAGACCTTGACTGTTACGGTTACCGATATCAAGGAAGGCATTAACTGCTACAACATCAGCTACAAAGTCATAGCTCCCATTGAAATCACGATGAACCAGTATGGACTGATGTCATACGCTTTTGACAAGCCTCTTGACTTCAGTGTAGTAGAGGGCTTGACGGCTTATGCAGCTACTGCCATTGAGGGCACCGAGCTGACAATGACTGAGGTGGAGCAGGCTGCTGCTGGCGAGGGTTTGATGCTGGAGGGCGTACAGGGCACATATAAGGTTCCTGTAGCCACAAACGAACCTGATGAAGTTACAGGCAACATGCTGGTGGGGCTTACCGAGGAAACTATGGTGCCACAGGTGCAAGAAGGTTTAACCACATTCATCCTGGCTCATGTCAACGGAGAAGGTGTGAACTGGTACATGCTGGATGCTAATAATACCGACAAACTGCATGCCAACAGCGCCTACCTGCAGCTGAATGCAGTCCAAGTGGCTGGTCTCGGACAAACAGCACGCGGGCTGACGATGGTCTTCGGCTCCGATACCAATGGTATTGAGAACGTTCAGCGCGAAACCACCACCAACCAGTACTTTGACCTGAGTGGTCGCCGCGTGGCTCAGCCCACAAAGGGCCTCTACATCGTGAATGGTAAGAAAGTCTTCATTAAATAATTTAAGGAGGAAAAAGAAATGAAAAAGACATATAAGACACCTGCCACAAATGTGGTTAAGATTCAGCTTTTGAACATGATTACCGCTTCTGCCGAAGGAACTGGCCGTAGTGTAAGTGGCAATTCTGTCAGTGGTAATGCCCAACTCTCGCGCCAAAGCGGCGGCTGGGACGATGAAGATTAAGAAATCCGTATGCCCGAAGAATAAGCTTTAACAGGCAATCATACTTGAAAACGACACCGCCGTCCCATTGGGGATGGCGGTGTCGTTTTGTTTAAAATCTATCGTCAAAAGTCCATCGTCTACAGTCCTTTTGATAGGGGGTGCCGACTCATGAAATTTTGGTAACGACTTTTTTTATTTTGGTAACGACTTTTGAAAAAATCTCGTACGAGATTTTTTTCGGCTTCACCTATGGCCTACGAGAATAGACGCGAATGACACGTGAATGATTCGCAAATTTCTATTTCTTCACATATAATTTACGAGTATTCGCGTGTCATTCGCGTATATTTGCGTGGCGTCGCAGACATATAAAAGAAAGGATTCACGTTAGTCCAGCACCATCTTGTCGATGTCGGGCATCCACTCGCTGTCGTTGCTGAGTCGGATGCTATTGCGCCCCTTCTTGAGGTTCACGTCGACAGCGATGGTGGCGGGCTGGTTCCAGTCGCCGGAATTGGCCTTCAGGGTGGTGATGCGCTGCCCGTTGACCGTGAGGTCCATGGTGCGCTCCTCGCCACAGAAATAGGTGATGGTGATGCGACGCTTGCCGGCTTTCTTGGCATAGACATCATTCCACTGGATGTCGTTACCCGGGCGGCCGCCGAGCCATCCGGCCTTGTAACCACCGCTGGCCTCCGACGAGGCAGAATAGATGCCCGTCTTCTCGTTCTGATTGTTGCGCAGCTCCTGATAGGCGGGCAGCAGAGCCGTCTCGGCTTCATAGACCTTTCGCTCTATGCGCTTCTGTCCTTTCACGCGGAAGATCTTCGTGCCGTGGGCGGGAATCTTCAAGGAGATGGGATTCCTGCCGTAGAGATAGTTTGCCTGGGCGAAACAGTCGTAGTACTGCACAGCCCCGCCAAGCTCGATGGTGGCAGGATTGAGGCGCACGGTCTGCTCCTCGTCACTGGGGTTGTAGATGGCCACGGCGCGCTCCTTGCCTTGCAATTTCTTGATGTCTTTCACCAGGATGAAACACTCGCCCTGCTTCTCGGCCACGTAGGCTTGCAAGTGGAGCGGGTCCTGATTGAGGGCAATCAGGTCGCGGTTGCAGAGCAGCTTCAGCGACTCGGGACGGATGTTGCGGGTGTCGCAACCGATGAGCAGCGGCGAGGCCATGATGCACCACATGCCGAAGTGCGTCTCGTCCTCCACCTGCGACATCGAGCGCCCCACCTCGAGCATGTCCATGTCGTTGTAGTGACCGTCGTGGCAGAAAGCGCTGAGATAGAGATTCTCGGCCAAGATGCCCCTCACGCTGCGCCAGGCGTCGAAGATGTCGCCCGTGGTGCGCCAGCTGTCGCTGATGTCGGCCCCCCATGTGCCGGGGAAGGCCCAGCGGCACATGTTGAACACAATGTCCTTCTTGCCGCAGTTTTTGATGGCATTCGATATTTTGGTGTACTGCTCGCGCTCGTCCAAGCGCAGATGGTTACCGCCACAGTAGTCAACCTTAATGAAATCAAAGTCCCAATCGATGAAATAGAGCTGACAGTCCTGCTCCTCATGCCCCGCGAAGCCCACGCCTACGCCCCATGCGTGGCGGTTCTGGCTGCCGCAGGTGTTGTCGCCGGCATCGCTGTAGATGCCAGCCTTCAGACCGAGCTTGTGGATATAGTCAACCAACGGACGCATGCCATTGGGAAACAGCTTGGTGTTCAGACGCAGATGGCCGTCGGCGCCACGCCCATCCCAATAGCCGTCGTCGATGTTCACATAGAGATAGCCTGCCTGCTGCAGTCCGTTCTGGTGCATGGCGTCGGCCTGTCCCTTGATGAGTTCCTCGTTGATGTTGAGGGCAAACGTGTTCCACGAACTCCAACCCATCGTTGGCGTCCGCTGGGCAAAGGCAGCGTGCTGGGCTGTCATCCCCATTAAAGCTGCGAAGAGCATCGTTGCCTTCAGCAGCAGGTTCTTCATTGAAAATAGCTTATTCATAGTCCAAAAGTGAATAGTGTAGGTTATGCGAAATTCAGAAATTGATGTCAACGCCAGCCATCACCGTGGCGCGAGGCATGGGATAGCCCAGGTTGATTTCGTACTTCTGCGCCAGCAGGTTCTCGCCACGGGCCCAGAGGCCGATATTGCGGGTGGCAGCATAGTTGACGCTGGCGTCGAGCAGGGTGAAGCTCTCCTTTTGCTCGGCAGCACCCACGGCAGTGTAGAGATTTTTGATGTGGTGCAGACCGAGCGTTGCAGCCCACTTGCCACAGCGGTAGTTCACGCCAGTGTAGCCCGTCAGCTCGGGGGCGGCCACGATTTTGTTTTTCATGTGCAGATAGGCCGAGTTGACCTTCACCATCCAATGGCTGTCCAGACGATAGGCGGCCTCGGCCTCGAAGCCCCAGTTCTCAATCTCGCCCGTGTTCACGTTGCGTGGCTTGCCATCCACTTGCATGGTCTGAATCATGTTGTCGCCTTTCAAATAGAAGAGGTTGGCGCCGTAAGTCAGGGATTGCAAATCCCCTCCAACACCTATCCGATGACGCCACGACAGTTCGTAGTTCCAGAGGCGCTCGGGCTCCAGGTCGGTGTTGGAGGGGGGATAGAGATACATCTCGCGCATGGTGGGGTTGCGGAAGCCCTTACTCACCATTGCCTTCACTTCGCCAGTCTCCATCGGGCGGGCCACAAGTCCTGCCTGTGGAATCCACTCCGTGCCCGTGATGGAATGATGATCCAAGCGGATGCCGGCATCCACGGTGAGCCACTGCAACAAGTCCTGACGGAAATCTACATAGCCGGCAATCTCGTTGCGATACGACTTGCCGCTCTGCTTGTTCGGCGTGTCGAGTACTTCGCCCGTCTGCTTCGAGGTATAATAAGCATTGCCGTAGATGTGCATATAGTCGAGGCCCACGGTGAGGCGGTTGCCCTCAAAGAGTTGTGCGCTCTGATACAACGAAACGCCCGTGAGTGCGTCCTTCGAGCGGAAGTATCGCTGCGTGGGCTGTGCGGGATTGGTCGTGCCGTCGTCAATCTTGTGCCGACCGAAGTTCGTATAGACGCTCAGCGCGCCGCTCGTCTGGCCGTAATGGTTTTCGATGGCTGCCGACACCACCCCACGCGTAATCCACTGGTCGGCATCGAACATGGGTTTGTCGGTAGCGCCTGGATAGCTGGCGTTGAAGTGGGTGAGGTCGGCACTGACGTAGGTGTTCCAATTTGTCGAGAGATCGTAGGAAAGATTCATATATCCGCCGTATTGTTCGAAGCCCATTCGCGGACGATGGTTGTCGGTGCGGCCGTACTGTGCAGCAACGGTCGAAGCAAAGCGTCCAATACGTGCTTGGTTCGAAGCTTCTGCCTGTACTGTACCGTAACTGCCTGCCCCCAGCGTTACGTTTGTCTTGCTGAAGGGATAACTGCCCCTGAAGTCGCAGGCACCCTTATCCAGGATGGCTGCATGACCTTCACCGAAATTACGGGTTACAATGTTTATCACGCCGCCCATGGCGTTCGAGCCGTAGAGCACCGATGCGGGGCCTCGCAGCACCTCCACGCGCTCGGCCATCAGCGTTTGATAGCTGTCGGCAATGGGGTGCCCGTAGATGCCCTGATACTGCGGATGGCCGTCGATGAGCACCATCAACTGGCCTGCTCCGCCCGTGATACCACGCAGGTTGATGCCGCCAGCGGCACCTGTCGAAACGCCGTAGCCCATCATCGAGCGCGAGGTGACGAAGAGTCCTGGCACCTGCTGCATCACCGTGGGCAGCACGCTCGTCTGGTGCTGAGCCGTCAGTTCTTTGCGGTCAACCACCGTTACCGTCATCGGCAAATGGCGCACGTCGACGGCGTCTCGGGTTCCGGTTACAACTATCTCAGGCAGCGCCAGCGAGTCAGCCACCTCTGCCATTGCGGTGACTGCCGCCATGCAGCAAAGGGCACATAGTAATGTCTTTTTCATCTTCTTATTAATTAAGTCTGTTTTCACGATTTGCTGTGCAAAAATACTAAAAATATCTGTTATTCCACTTTTCTCGCCTCATTTTCTCTCTCATCGGTTGTTTTTTTCCCGATTTTTTCTTGTTTGACATCGGAAATGGAAAAAAACTCGTATCTTTGCCAAATAATTGACATAACCAAAAACACTCAACCAATGATGAAAACTAAGATGATGCTGGCCGTGATGCTGACGGCCATCGGCTGCATACAAATGGCAGCGCAGGGATTCCGCAATGTGAGCTTCCCCGAAGGGTCGTACTCCCCAGTGACAAACATTAACCGCAACGGCTATCCGCGCGTGCTGAGCGACGGCAGCGTGATGTTCCGCGTACAAGCTCCGCAGGCCCAACAGGTGCAGATTGACCTGGGCGGCAAGAAGTATGACATGGCGAAGGGCGACAGCGGTGCCTGGATGGTGACCACCCAGCCCCAGGTGCCGGGATTCCACTACTATTCGCTCATTGTCGACGGCGTTTCAACGGCCGACCCCGCCAGCCAGTCGTTCTATGGTTGCAGTCGCTGGTCGAGCGCCATCGAGGTGAAAGAAACCGGCATGGACGACTTCGAGGTGCAGCAGGTACCTCACGGAGAGGTGCGCACCGTTCATTACTATTCCACCGTGGATGAGTCGTGGCGCCCGCTCATGGTCTACACTCCCGCCGGCTACAACGAGGGCAAGCAGACCTATCCCGTGGTGTATATCCAGCACGGCGGCGGCGAGGACCATCGCGGATGGATGGAGCAGGGCCGCACCGCGCAAATCATGGACAACCTGATAGCTGCGGGCAAGGCGGTGCCAATGATTGTGGTGAGTGCCAACAGCAATGTGCGCTCGCGCAACGGCGGCATGGGCGGCGGCTACAGCTGGCAGGGTATGCAGACGTTCCGCACGGAGTTGCTGGACAACGTCATCCCTTTCATTGAAAAGAACTATCGCGTGAAGAAAGACCGCAAGAGCCGCGCCATGTGCGGCCTGTCGATGGGCGGCGGACAGTCGTTCTATATCGGGCTGCGCTCCCCCGAAGTGTTCGCCAATGTGGGGGTGTTCTCAACAGGAATGTTCGGCGGCATACAAGGAGCTTCGAACTTCGACTTGGAGAAGGAGGTGCCCGGCATGCTGACCGACACCAAGACGTTCAACAAGCAGCTCGACGTGTTCTTCGTGAGTTGCGGCGAGCAGGACCCCCGCATTGAATACACCCGCAACATTGTGAAGAATATGCGCGACGGCGGCGTGGAAGTGCGCTTCAACTCCTACCCCGGCGACCACGAGTGGCAGGTATGGCGCAAGTCACTGCACGAGTTCGCCCAGTATCTTTTCAAGTAAATAAGCGTTGAGGGACTTTAGCATGCAACCAGTAGCACGGCTAAAGTCCCTCAACACTTCATCGAAAGCTTATCCCTCGAAAGCGTAGAGCTCGGTTGAGAGATAGCGCTCTCCGGTGTCGGGCAGAAGAACGACAATCTTCTTGCCCTTGTTCTCGGGCCGCAGGGCCACCTGAGTGGCGGCATAGAGCGCGGCACCTGCCGAGATGCCCACCAGCAGCCCTTCTCGACGGGCTATCTCACGACTGGCAGCGAAGGCATCGGCGTTCTCCACATCGAACACCTCGTCGATGATGGCAGCATCATACGTTTGGGGAACGAAGCCGGCGCCGATGCCCTGAATCTTGTGAGGACCACTCTTACCGCCGTTAAGTACAGGCGAGGCCTTCGGCTCCACGGCGATAATCTTCACCTTGGGATTCTGCAGCTTCAAGTATTTGCCCGTGCCACTGACGGTGCCTCCTGTGCCCACGCCCGCCACGAAGATGTCGACCTCGCCATCGGTCTGCGCCCAGATTTCGGGTCCCGTGGTGGCAAAGTGCTTGGCAGGATTGGCAGCGTTCTCAAACTGCTGCAGGATGACGGCTCCGGGGGTGGCATCGCGCAGCTCCTCGGCAGCGCGGATTGCTCCGGGCATACCGTCCTTTCCGGGCGTGAGGCGCACCTCGGCACCGTAAGCCTTCACCAGATTCCGACGCTCCACGCTCATCGTCTCGGGCATGGTGAGGATGAGGTGATAGCCCTTCACGGCCGACACCAAAGCCAGACCCACGCCGGTGTTGCCGCTGGTAGGCTCGATGATGGTGGCGCCCGGCTTCAAGATGCCTTTCGCCTCGGCATCCTCAATCATGGCCAGGGCGATGCGGTCCTTCACGCTGCCACCGGGGTTAAAAAACTCCACCTTGGCAATCAAGGACGTTTCGATGCCCTTCGCCTCGGAATACTTGTTCAGCTCCAGCAATGGAGTGTTGCCGATAAGCTCGGTCAGCTGTTTTGCGATTTTAGCCATAACTACTATCTTTTTTGTTTTGATTTCTACTGCGGAAGCAAATTCTTCACTATTTCCCTTCATCCACGATGGGATAGAGTTCAATAAATGCTCCTTGATGGTTCCGCCCGTCGTTAATCAACTCGGCGAACTTCTGCCCCACGGTGTTGATGTCGTGGAAGCCCGGAAGCGCCATGTTGCCGTTGAGGTCGGTGGTGGTGGGGCCAGGATGCACGCAGAAAATCTCCACAGGCGTCCCACTCTGCTGAAATTCGATGGCCATCACGCCCATCATGGCGTTCTGGGCGGCCTTGCTGGCCACGTAGGCCAGCGGATGCCAGTAGGGACTGATGTCCGAGGGCACGGTGACGTTGGCAATGCGACCGCCGTTCTGGCTCAGCAAGGGAATCAGCGCCTTGGTGAGGGCGAACGTGCCAATGAAGTTCACGTCGAGGGTCTCGCGGATGTCGCCGAGTGTGGTGTGCTCGCTGTCGACGCTCATATCGCCGGGGATGCCAGCATTGTTGACAAGCAGCGACAGACCTGGGAATCGCTCATTGATTTCCTTCGCGGCACGCTCAATGCCGTCGATGTCTTTCAGCTCGATGTTCACCCAGCCCAGCACGCCGATGCCCAGCGCTTGCAGGTCGGCGATGGCTTTCGTGGCACGCTCTTCGTTGCGTGCGCCGATGATGATGCTCCAGCCACTGAGGCCGAGATGCTTCGCGATTCCGAATCCGATGCCCTTGTTTGCACCCGTCACCAATACAGTCTTGTTGTTCATTGTCTTTGTGTGATTAGTTTCCTAAATGCTCATTATTTCGAAAGTGAGCTGCAAAGGTACGAATTCTTTTTCAATTCTTCGGTTCTTCTTTTTTTAAATTTTCTCAAACGCTTGCGTGAGGTCGTCGATGATGTCGTCGATATGCTCGGTTCCGATGCTCAGACGGATGGTGGCGGGCGTAATATGCTGCTCGGCCAGCTCCTCGGGCGTCATCTGCGAGTGAGTGGTGGTGTAGGGATGAATCACCAAGCTCTTCACGTCGGCCACGTTGGCCAGCAGCGAGAAGATCTGCAGGGCATCGATGAAGCGCCAGGCTTCCTCCTGTCCGCCTTTGATTTCGAAGGTGAAGATGCTGCCGCCGCCGTTAGGGAAATACTTGTTGTAGAGGGCATGGTCGTGGTGGCTCTCCAAGGCGGGATGGTTCACCTTGGCCACCTTGGGATGACGGGCCAGGAAGTCGACCACCTTCAGCGCGTTCTCCACATGGCGCTCCACGCGCAGGCTCAGCGTCTCCACGCCTTGCAGCAGGATGAAGGCGTTGAAGGGCGAAATGGCGGCGCCGGTATCGCGAAGAATGACGGCACGGATGCGGGTGACGTAGGCGGCAGCGCCCACAGCATCGGCAAACACGATGCCGTGATAGCTGGGGTCGGGCTTGGCCAGCGTGGGGAACTTTTCGCGATTGGCCGTCCAGTCGAATTTGCCGCCATCGACGATGACACCACCGAGCGAAGTGCCGTGACCGCCGAGGAACTTCGTGGCCGAATGCACCACGATGTCGGCTCCGTGCTCCAAGGGGCGGATGAGATAGGGCGTGCCAAAGGTGTTGTCGACAATGAAGGGGATGCCATGCTTGTGGGCCACGGCGGCCACGCCCTCCAGGTCGAGCACGTCGCTGTTGGGGTTGCCAAAGGTCTCGGCATACACCACCTTCGTATTGGGCTGGATGGCGGCGTCGAGGGCCTCAAGGTCGTTCACGTTGATGATGGTGTTCGTGATGCCTTGCGTGGCCAGCGTGTGGGTGATGAGGTTGTAGGAACCGCCATAGAGGTTGTCGGCTGCCACGATATGGTCGCCAGCCTGCACGATGTTCTGCAGGGCGTAGGTGATGGCGGCGGCACCGCTGGCCACGGCCAGTCCGGCCACACCGCCCTCAAGGGCTGCCACACGGTCCTCGAACACTCCCTGTGTGGAGTTCGTCAAACGGCCATAGATGTTGCCGGCATCGCGAAGGCCGAAGCGGTCGGCAGCATGCTGCGAGTTGTGGAACACGTAGCTAGTGGTTTGGTAGATGGGCACGGCGCGGGCGTCGGTGGCGGGGTCGGCCTGTTCCTGGCCTACATGGAGCTGCAGGGTCTCAAAACGATAATTCTTCTTACTCATAATCTTTTATATTTGGTTAATTGGTTATCTTGTCGTTTGGTCGTTTGGGGAAGGTTACTTTGGTTGTCTTGTGGTGTTATTCCTAAACGACCAAACAACAAATCCCCTAAACGACTAATTGACGGTGCAAAGGTACAACGTTTAGAAATTTCCACCAAATTTCTTGCCGAATTCAGAAAATATAGCTAATTTTGCAATTCAAAAAGGAAATTTCTCTATGGAGGGAGCAAAAAAGCCCCTCAAACAGAATAATTATCTAAATGATTATCTGCAATCATCCAATAGCGCCCCAAAGGGGCAACAAGCCAACAGCCCAGGGCATCGCCCTGGGTAAATGGAGCCAACAGTTTCGCCCTGAAGGGGCAAAAGCACAAATTCACAAGGCTTTTGCCCTTTCAGGGCGAGGGTGGCACACTTCCTATACCCAGGGCGATGCCCTGGGCTATTGGCTCATTGCCCCTTCGGGGCGCAATCGGGTACTATCGAGTGATTGTGGGTAATCATATTTATTTAATCACCCCCAAAAACGCAACAAAATGAACCTCGACGAAACCGACCTGCAGATACTTAAAACGCTGCAAAACAACGCAAAACTCACCACCAAGGAGCTGGCCGACGCCGTTCACCTCACCCCCACCCCAGTGTTTGAACGCCAAAAACGGCTTGAGCGCAAAGGCTATATCAAGAAATATGTGGCCATCCTCGACCCCGAGAAGCTGGGCCTGGGGCTGCTGGTGTTCTGCAAAGTGAAGCTGAAACAAATCAACCACGAGATTGCCGACAGCTTTGTGCGCCGCATCCAGCGCATCCCAGAGGTGACCGAGTGCTACAACACCAGCGGTGCCTACGACTACCTGCTTAAGGTGCGCGCCCGCGACATGAAGCAATACCAGGAGTTCGTGCTCACCAAACTCGGCGACATCGACAACGTTGGCTCCATCGAGAGCACCTTCGTCATGAGCGAAGTGAAACAGAAATACGGCATCAACATTTAGCTTCATCTCCTTGCAACAGAGCACACCTAATGCCCACGGCGCAGCATGGGTCTGTCAGGCACTGCTGAAGGCGAAAAAAATCTCGTACGAGATTTTTTCAAAAGTCGTTACCATTTTTAAAAAAGTCGTTACCGAAATTTTGGAAGTCACCACCATGTTATTTTTCCATAACTTTTCCCCCACGATGTATTGTTTTTTAATAAAAAAATTGTAACTTTGCGCCAGATTAATATAGATATGGCAACAGACAAGACCGCCTACTGGCTCGACATCGCCGACTACGACCTCGACACCGCCGAGGCCATGTACAAGACAGGGCGCTGGCTCTACGTCGCCTTCATGTGTCATCAAGTAATCGAGAAGACGCTGAAGGCCTATTGGTGTGCCACGCAACCCAACGACCCACCCTACACTCACAACCATAAGCGTCTGGCCGATGGCTGTGGACTCTATCAGTTGCTGAGCAGCGACCAACGCGAGTTCATTGAGACCATCACCAATTATAATACCGAGGCCCGCTACCCCGAAGACAAGGAGGAACTCGCACGCACCCTCACTCCGAATGCCTGCCGCCAAATCATTGACGATACCAAACAATTGCAACAATGGATAAAAGAACACTTACCCGCGACGAGGCCCTCGAACTCGTCAGCCGATACAAGCGAGTCATAAGTCCCCGCTTCGAAGTCGAGCCGAAGGTTATGATGTTCGGCTCCTACTCCAAGGGTTACGCCAATCCCGACAGCGACATCGACGTCGCAGTCATCGTGCCAACCTACGGAAACCGCAAGTTTGAACTATCCAAAATGCTCTGGCACGACGTCGACGAGGTCAGTTTCCTCATCGAACCCGTTCTGATGGCCGAAGACCGCTGGTCGCCGCTCTACGACGACGTGATGCGCACAGGCGTGGCTGTGTAATCGAAAACAGATATTGAATGAACCGACTCGCGCTTTTACTCTTGCTCTTCTGCTCGCTCGGCCTGCACGCACAAACGGAGACTGCCGATGGCAGCCCCAAGGCGGAGCGTGCATTGCAATGGATGTTGCAGCAACAGGCCGACAGTCTGCTGGCCGCGATGAGCGACGAGATGCGGGCTGCGCTGACGCGCGAGCAACTGACGGCAGGCGTGGCACAGGTGGAACAGGTAGCGGGTGCCTACAAGAAGCATGGCGCATGGAGCCGCTCGCAGCAAGGACAGATGGAGAGATGGCAGACGGATGTTGTCTTCGGCGAGACGACGTTCAGCTTTGTGGTGGCCTTCGGCGCCGACGGCAGCATACAGGGGTTGCACATCATGCCCGCCCAACAAGAGGCCGACGACGACCCGCTGCCCGCGGATGCCGTGGAGGTGGAGGACACCGTGCGCTCGGCCGATGGCCCGCCGCTGCCGGCAGCCATGGTGGTGAGCGGACGCTCGGCCAACCCGCCCATAGTGGTGATGGTGCATGGCTCGGGGGCACTCGACCGCGACGAGACGGTGATGGCCAACAAAACCTTCTGCCAGCTGTCGCGACTATTGGCCGAGCGGGGCATCAGCAGCTTGCGCTACGACAAGCGCACCTTCGCGACGCAGCAGCCCGCCACATCGATGGACGACGAGACCATCAGCGACGCAATCGCCGCCGTGAGTCTCGCGCGCGTATATAATAAAAAGGTGTATCTGCTGGGCCACAGTCTCGGTGCCATGCTCGCCCCCATCATCGCACAGCGCACAACCCTCGACGGCATCATCATGATGGCCGCCCCAGCCCGCGACATGGACGAGGTGGTGGCCGAGCAGGTGGAATACTTGTCAGCCCCCGAAACCACCCCAGAACAGAAACAGCAAGCCATCAGCATGCTGCGCAGCCAGGCTCCCCACTACTTCAAGCCCCAAGGGCAGGTGAAAGCCGCCCAACAGCTCAACATCCCCATGCTGTTGCTGCAAGGCGGACGCGACTATCAGGTGACGATGCACGACTTCGACCTGTGGCAGCAAGCACTGAAAGGACACGAAAGGGCCGAACTGCACAGCTATCCCACGCTGAACCATCTGTTCATAGAGGGCGAGGGAAAGTCGACACCACAGGAATACCTCAAGAAAGGACGCATCCCCCAGCAGGTGGCCGACGACATCGCACACTTCATCAACCATAGCCTTAACCCATGAATCCCAAGCATATCGTCATAGCAGGAAACATCGGCAGCGGAAAGTCGACGCTCACCGAGATGCTGGCCCGCCACTATGGCTGGGAGGCCCGCTACGAAACCGTGGTGGGCAACCCCTATCTGGAGGACTACTACCGCGACCTGCAGCGATGGTCGTTCAACCTGGAGGTGTTCTTCCTGAAAGAGCGCTTCCGCGACCTCATCGACATTGAGCACGCCCAGCGCACCGTCATTCAGGACCGCTCCATCTTCGAGGGCGTCTATGTGTTCATGGCCAACAACAAGGCAATGGGCAACCTCTCTGACCGCGACTACAACACCTACATGGAGCTGTTTGAGCAGATGATGCAGGTGGTGCACGTGCCCGACCTGATGATCTATCTCAGGGCATCGGTGGCGCACTTGGTGGGCAACATACAGAAGCGCGGCCGCAACTATGAGCAGCAGATACAGTTGGAGTATCTGGAAAACCTGAACCGCCGCTACGAGGACTTCATCCAGAACAAATACCCCGGGCGCGTGATGATCATCGAGAAGGACCAGCTGGACTTCCAGCACCAGCCCAAGGACTTTGCAAAAATCATCGACCGCATCGACCGCACGCTGTTTGGACTATTCCCCACCTTTGCCCCCTAAGTTAGGGGGTTGGGGGTCTGAACAGGCGCAGATACCCTCAGCCCTCATACAAGTAATAACCAAATAACAGTCTGATTTTCGCTTGTTCAGACCCTCATCCCCCTAACTTAGGGGGCTTAGACCATGCACATTGCTATAGCCGGAAACATTGGCAGCGGAAAAACTACGCTGACACGTCTGTTGGCCCACCGTTACGGGTGGACACCCCGTTTTGAACCCGTAGACAACAACCCCTACCTGGCCGACTTCTATGCCGACATGCCCAGGTGGTCGTTCAATCTGCAAATCTATTTCCTCAACAAGCGATTCAAGGAGGTGGTGGAAATCTCAAAGTCGGAAGACACCATCATTCAGGACCGCACCATCTTCGAGGATGCCTGCATTTTCGCCCCCAACCTGCATGGGCAGGGCATGATGAGCGACCGCGACTTCGACAACTACCAAGACCTCTTCAACCTGATGATGTCGCTCGTGAAACTGCCCGACCTGATGATCTACATCCGCTCGTCGATTCCCACCCTGGTGGCACAGATACAGAAACGCGGACGCGAATATGAGCAGACCATGCGCCTCGACTACCTGCAGGGACTGGAGCGCCGCTACGAGGAATGGATTGCCGGCTACAAAGGGCAGCTCATCATCGTCGACGGCGACCACTGCAAGTTTGGCGACAATCCCGACCACCTGAAACAGGTGACCGACATGATCGACGCCAAGCTCTACGGACTCTTCCCCATGGACCAAGCATGAGGCCAAGTTCGCATTAAAACAAAAATGGTTGTTAGAAAGAAATTTATCATAATTTCCCATAATTTCTTTCCCTTATCACCTAACAATCAATTTGGGTTAAACAAAAAAAGTGCCCCGACGATTGTATTTTTTATGCGTTTTCTTTGGCCGTGTGCAAAAAAACGTGTAACTTTGCAGAATTGAAAACATTTTATGTAGTTAATCGTAAATATTTAAACACTAATGAGTCAAAAGAGAGTTTACCTCTTCGGCAACGGAAAAGCCGAAGGTAATGCAAAAATGCGTGAGGAACTCGGTGGCAAAGGTGCTAACCTGGCCGAAATGAACCTTCTGGGTGTGCCCGTTCCTCCTGGTTTCACCATCACAACCGACTGCTGCAATGAGTACTATCAGGTGGGTCAGCAGAAGATTATGGAGCTGCTCAACGACGACGTGACCGCAGCCGTGAAGCACATCGAGGTGCTGATGAAC
>JAFZSR010000116.1 GCA_017619275.1 Prevotella sp.
CTGGCATCTTTGCCGATGCCCTGGAATGGATTTAGCGAACACTTGCAAAATTACTGAAATTCTTTGAGGTGGGCAAATTTTATCGGCATTTCCTGAGGGGGGAGGGGGTAAAAAGATGTGTATAAAGAGTAGTCCCTTCAAGGGGAGGGGTTAGGGGTGGGGTCTCTAAATCCCTGCAAACGAAGAATATACAGACCCCACCCCTGCCCCTCCCCTTGAAGGGAGGGGAGTGGCTGCGCGTAGTTTATGCAATTCCCTTTAATGAGTGCCGCCTTCCAGAATTTTGGTAACGATTTTTTGAAAAAAGTCAACGACTTTTTAAAAAATCTCGTACGGTTTTTTTTCGCCTGTTGTAACTTGCTGACAGACACGAGGTCTGTTCCTTCGGTTTGACACTGCTTACAGCACGGGCAGAATGTGGTTCCACACCAGGTTGAGCTCGCCCTGCAGGTCGCCAACGTCGGAGGTGATGGCGATGACGGCATTCTTGTCGGGAACCACGATAATGTACTGGCCACGGGCACCGTCGGCACGGAAACAGCCGGGGCGGCAGCGCCACATCTGATAGCCGTAGCCCTGCATCCAGTCGCTGGTCTCCACGGTCATGCCACGCTCCTCGGCCTGCTCAATGCGCGTGCCGGGGTTGATGCTCTCCACCTGCTTTTTCGACATCTCTGCCACCCACTCGGCGGGGATAATCTGCTGGCCGTTCCACTCGCCCTTCTGAAGGAGGAGCTGTCCCATCTTGGCCAAGTCTTCGGTCTTCAAATAGAGGCCCCAACCACCACAGTTGATGCCCTGCGGACTCTCGTCCCACTGGGGTTTGTCGATGTGGAGGGGCTGGAAGAGGCGGGCGTCAAGAAAGTCCACCACCTTCTGGCCTGTCACCTGCTGCACGATGGCCGAGAGCATGTAAGTGCCCAGGCTGTTGTAGCAGTAGAACGTACCCGGCTGGTGCTTCACAGGATAGGACAGGAAGCCCGTCACCCAGTCTTGGTCGGGCGTGCGGAGAAGGCCCGTGGGGTCATCGTCGTGACCGCACGACATGGTAAGCAGGTCGCGCACGGTCATCGCCTTCAGGTTGTCGCTCATCTCGGCGGGCAGTTTGTCGGGGAAGTAGTCGATAATCTTGTCGGTCAGCGCCATCTTTCCATCGGCAATGGCAAGGCCCACGGCCGTGGCGGTAAACGTCTTGCTCACCGAATGGAGCACATGCGGCACGGTGTCCACGCCCTGGCTCTGCCAACGGCTGTAGACAACGTTGCCGTCCTTCACAATCATCACGCTGTGGATGTCCATCGAGTCGGTGGCAGCCTCCTGAAAGAAGGTGTCCATGGCCTTGGCCACGCTGTCGGGGGTTTCCACTCGGGGCAGGTCAATAATCTCTGCCGTCGGCTTCTCGTTGTTCTTGCATGCCGTCAGTGCCATCAGCACCATGGCGGCCATCATCATTTTTCGTCTCATCATGTCTGTTTTTGTTGGGTTAGAATAATATGTGGGTACAAAGTTACTGCTTTTTTTCGAATCAATAGTGTCTTTCCCCTTTTTTTTCGTGTAGCGCGATTGTATAAAAATTATTTTTCGTAACTTTGCAAGCGAAATGAAGCACACCGACAAGTGGACCACCGCACTGCTGGTGCTGTTGGCAGCCGTACTGCTCGCACTCTGCGTGAGCAGTGTGGTGCATGAACAGCAACGAAGCGAACAACGAAACGAACTGAATGATGAACCAGACCGCTAATCCCACCCGCCGCCTGACACTACGCATAGGGCACAACAGCCTGATGATTCTGGCACAAGACGAGGGCGACGCACTCACCTTCGAACCCTTCGTGGTGAAGAGTGGCATCAGCATGGCCGCCAACCTGCGCGAGGCCTTCAAGCAGAGCGACCTGCTATTGACAGCCCCTCCCCGCGTGCGCGTATTATTAGATAATGAGGTGCTGATGGTGCCCGTGGAGCTGTTCAGCGAGCAGACCATGGAGACCATGTTCCGACACGCCTACCCCAGCCGAGAGCAGGAGGCTGTGTGCTTCAACGTGCTCCCCGACCTGAACGCCGTCGCCGTGTTCTCGGTGAACAAGGACTTGCGGCTGGTGCTCGACGACCATTTCCGCGACGTGCGTCTGCTCACGGTGATGCAGCCCGTATGGCGCTATATGCACCAGCGCAGCTTCACCGGGATGAGGCAGAAGCTGTATGCCTACTTCCACGAGAAACGGCTCGAGTTGTTTGCTTTCCAGCAACACCGCTTCCGCTTCTGCAATAGCTACGAGACCGCGCGCGTAAAAGATGCCGTGTTCTTCATCACCTACGTCTGGAACCAGCTGGCCATGAGCCAGGACAATGACGAGCTTTATCTGATGGGCGACATTCCCGAAGAGGAAGAGACGCTCAACATGCTGCACCGATTCCTGAAGAAAGTAATGGTGGTGAACCCCGCCGCCGACTTCGGACAGCATCCCGCCACCGCCATCAAGGGCATGCCCTACGACCTGCAGACGCTGCTGGCGAAAGGAAGGTAAGGAGTTTTTCTTCGTCATTACGTTATGACGAAATAACTAATTCGAGATAAGTCTGATGCGAATCATCACCGGGAAATACAAAGGGAGGCACTTCGACATCCCCCGCACGTTTAAGGCAAGGCCCACCACCGACTTTGCCAAGGAGAACATCTTCAACGTGCTAATGGGTTATCTCGACTTCGAAGGCCTGCGCGCTCTCGACCTCTTTGCCGGCACCGGCAGCATCACGCTGGAGCTGCTGTCGCGTGGTTGTAGCCAAGTGGTGAGCGTAGAGATGGACCGCGACCATCACCGCTTTATCTGCGACTGCCTGAAGAAGCTCGACGACCACAACTGCCTGCCATTGCGCGCCGACGTCTTCCGATTCCTTAAGGGTTGCCATCAGCAGTTCGACTTCATCTTTGCCGATCCGCCCTATGCCCTAAAAGAACTCCCGCAGATTCCTGACCTGGTGATGGAGAAGAATCTGCTGGCACCCGGCGGCATCTTCGTCTTCGAGCATGGCCAAGACCACGATTTCTCGTCCCATCCCCACTTTGTGGAGCATCGCAGCTACGGCAGCGTGAACTTCTCGCTGTTCAAAGGTGCCGACCTTTGACTTTTTTTGAATTTCTTAAAAGATTGTTTTGCGCTTTCGCTATTTTTGTGTAATTTTGTCGCGTAAAATTAAAAAAGAAAGATTATGGCAACAACACCCGCATTCAAGTACGCCCCTATGTTCCAATTGGGCGAAGACAAGACCGAATACAGACTGCTGACGAAGGATGGCGTGACCACCGCGCAGTTTGAGGGAAAGGAAATAGTGAAGGTGAGCCCTGAGGCGCTGACGCTGCTGGCTCAGCAGGCCTTCCACGACGTGGAGTTCATGCTGCGCCGCGAGCACAACCTGCAGGTAGCGCAGATTCTGAGCGACCCCGACGCCTCGGACAACGACAAGTATGTGGCCCTGCAGTTCCTGCGCAACGCCGAGGTGGCCGCACGCGGCATCCTGCCCTTCTGCCAGGACACCGGCACCGCCATCATCCATGGCGAGAAAGGTCAGCAGGTTTGGACGGGCTTCGAGGACGAAGAAGCCTTGTCGCTCGGCGTGTACAACACGTTCACGCAGGACAACCTGCGCTACTCGCAGAACGCACCTCTTAACATGTACGACGAGGTGAACACTCGCTGCAACCTGCCCGCACAGATCGACATCGAGGCCACCGAGGGCGCCGAATACCGCTTCGTGTTCGTGGCCAAGGGCGGCGGCTCGGCCAACAAGACCTACTTCTACCCCATGACCAAGGCCACCATCCAGAACGAGGGCACGCTCATCCCCTTCCTCGTGGAGAAGATGAAGAGCCTGGGCACGGCAGCCTGCCCGCCCTATCACATCGCCTTCGTCATCGGCGGCACGTCGGCCGAGAAGAACCTGCTCACCGTGAAGCTGGCCAGCATCAAGTACTACGACTCGCTGCCCACCACAGGTGACGAGACTGGCCGTGCCTTCCGCGACATCGACCTGGAGCAGAAGCTGCTCGTTGAAGCTCAGAAGATTGGACTGGGCGCACAGTTCGGCGGCAAATACCTGGCCCACGACATCCGCGTGGTCCGTCTGCCGCGCCACGGTGCCTCCTGCCCCATCGGCATGGGCGTGAGCTGCTCGGCCGACCGCAACATCAAGGCTAAGATCAACGCAGACGGCGTATGGCTGGAGAAGATGGACGCCAACCCCGCCGAACTGATTCCCGCCGAGTTTGCCAAGGCTGGCGAAGGACAGAACACCATCGAGATCGACCTGAACGAGGGCATCGACAAGGTGCGCCAGGAGCTGAGCAAATATCCCGTCAGCACCCGCGTCAACCTGAAGGGCACCATCATCGTGGCCCGCGACATCGCCCACGCCAAGCTGAAGGCCCGCATCGACGCCGGCGAGCCCATGCCCGAATATTTCAAGAAATATCCCGTGCTCTACGCCGGTCCCGCAAAGACGCCCGAGGGCTATCCCTGCGGCTCCATGGGTCCGACGACGGCCAACCGCATGGACCCCTACGTGGACGAGTTCCAGAGTCTGGGCGCCAGCTTGGTGATGATTGCCAAGGGCAATCGCTCGCAGGTGGTCACCGACGCCTGCCAGAAGTATGGCGGCTTCTACCTCGGAAGCATCGGCGGCGTGGCTGCCGTGCTCAGCCAGAGCAGCATCAAGTCGATCGAGTGCGTGGAATATCCCGAGCTGGGAATGGAGGCCATCTGGAAGATTGATGTGGAAGACTTCCCCGCCTTCATCCTCGTCGACGACAAGGGCAACGACTTCTTCAAGACGCTGAAGCCCTGGTGCCCCAAAAAGTGAAGAAGTGACAAGTGATAAGTGATAGGTGATAAGCATGAAAAAGAATAAAACAACGGACTGTCAGAAATGGCTGCGACGGGTGATGGTGATGCTTGTCACTTATCACTTATCGCTTATCATTTCCATAGCACAGTCAGGCTTTATCCGCTACGACTGTTTAGGCAACGACACGCTCAACGCTCAACGCTCAACGTTCAACGTTCAACGTTCAACAACGTCCCGCCGTCTTCCCTCGCTGAAGACGCAGTGGGACTCCACCCGTGTCTACCCCGTGGCTGTGGTGCTGATGAGCTTCGCCGACCGCGACTTCAGCAGCGAAGAGCCGTGGGACCGCTACAACCGCATCTTCAACGAAGAGGGCTACAACGAGAGCCGTGGCCCCGGCTGCGTGGCCGATTATTTCAAGGCACAGTCGGGTGGCATGTTCAAGCCAGTCTTCGATATCTACGGCCCCATAAAGGTTTCCTCCAACAGCAACCAAAACGGCCAGTACGGTAGCGCTTCCATCCGCGAAGCCGTGCAGAAGGTGGCCGACTCGCTGAACGTGGACTTCTCCCCCTACGACTGGAATGACGACGGCAAGGCCGAGCACATCGTCTGCGTTTACGCTGGATATGGCGGCAACGAATCGAGTACCAAGGGCATGAACTTGATTTGGCCCAACACTAGCAGTTTCACTTCGCTGAAAGTGGGCAACACCATCCTCGCCTCCTATTCGGCCAGTGCCGAGCTGTTCTACACCACCAGCGATGTGCCACGCCTCTGCGGCATTGGCACCATCTGCCACGAGTTCTCCCACTCGCTGGGCCTGCCCGACCTCTATCCCACGTCGAGCAACGCCACAGAGTTCAGCGTTGTCGACGAGTGGGACCTGATGGACGGCGGCAACTTCATCAACAACGGCTGGTGCCCCTGTAATTACTCGGCCTACGAGCGTCACATCCTGGGCTGGCTGCAGCTGGAAGAACTGAAAGACTTCACCAAGGTGAGCGCCTTGGCACCCATCAGCGAAGGGGGAAAGGCCTACATAGTGCCCCACACCCAAAAGGAGTTCCTCGTCATCGAGAACCGGCAGTGGACGGGCTGGGACGTACGCATCCCCGGACGCGGATTGCTTATCGCCCATGTCGACGACATGCTATCGGCCGGCAACTCGGTGAACAACTCGGCCAACCATCACCGCTACGACTATCTGCACGCCGACAACCTGAACTACACACAGTGGGACGCCATTGTGAAAGCTCAGGGACTCGGACGCACACAGGGCCACTCCCCCTATCTGAGCGGAACGGCCTACCCCTGCGTGAACGACTCGATAGACAACCATGAACTCACCGACACCTCAGTGCCTAACGCCCAGATGTTCAACACCAACGAAGACGGCCAAACCATGTTGGCCACACCCATCACCGACATCCAGATGGCCGACGACGGCACCGTATCGTTTGTCTTTGGTCGCGACCTGTCGGCCATCAACGACGTTCATCGTTCAACGTCAAACATTCAACAATTCTACGACCTCAAAGGTCAACGCATAGCACATCCCATACCCGGGAGGATATACATTGTGCGCCGCGACGATGGAACCATAACGAAACACACTTACTAATTTTATTTATTTCAACACAACAACAACATTATGAGAGTCATCATTGAACCGAACTACGATTTGATGTCACAGTGGGCAGCAAATCATGTCATCGAACGTATCAATGCAGCCAAGCCTACGAAGGAGAAGCCCTTCGTGCTGGGTCTGCCCACCGGCAGCAGCCCCATCGGCATGTACCGCTGCCTGGTGAAGGCTTGCCAAGAAGGAAAGGTAAGCTTCAAGAACGTCCTCACCTTCAACATGGACGAGTATGTGGGACTGCCCGAAGAGCATCCCGAGAGCTACCACAGCTTCATGGCCACCAACCTGTTCAACCACATCGACTGCCCCAAGGAGAACATCCACATCCTCAACGGCAACGCCCCCGACCTGGCTGCCGAGTGCGCCCACTATGAGGAGATGATTGCCGAGGCCGGCGGTATCGACCTCTTCCTCGGTGGCATCGGCCCCGACGGACACATCGCCTTCAACGAGCCGGGCAGCAGCCTCACCAGCCGCACCCGCCAGAAGACCCTCACCACCGACACCATCATCGCCAACAGCCGCTTCTTCGAGGGCGACATCAACAAGGTGCCCAAGACGGCCCTCACCGTGGGCGTA
>JAFZSR010000117.1 GCA_017619275.1 Prevotella sp.
CAGCTTGAAATCCGGAGGGCCTGCAGCAAGGGATAGACTCTTGGGCCTCCAAGGGCGGATAGGGTGACCTCCGGCAGTTAATCCTTCCTTTCAACAACAAAGGTAAGGAAAAACCGTGATATCTCTACATTTTTCTTCGATTATCTAGCGTTAAATTATTTAAGAGTTCGTAAGGACACTCTTAACAAGCCGCAAAGTTAAAGAAGGGTGGGGGAGTGGCTGCGCGTCTTAATGACCGTATTGCGCATAAAGAAAGCAGGAGTGAACCCCAAAGGCTCACTCCTGCTTTCTTTATGTGTCGTCACCTGCGGGTGGGCAGGGCGAAATGGCGGGTTTGTGACTTGATGACCTCGTCGCCCAGTGCCACGCCTACGCTCACTTGAATCTGTCCTTTGCGCAGTCCGCGGTCGGCGGTGAGGGCTGCTGTGTAGCGCACGGCCTGGTGGGGTGCGATGCTCTCGATGCGCAGGTTGGGCGAGATGTGAATGTGACGGTTACGGGTAGTCTCCTCGACCAAGGGGAAGACATTGTAGGCGGTCTCGTCACCGTTGTTCACAATCTCGAAAATCACCTTGCAGCTCTCGCCACGCGAGAGCACGCCGTCGCGCACGTCCTCGTAGACGCCAGCGTTGCGGATGGAGAGTGCGGGACCGGCATAGAAGTTGTTGGCGGGCATCCTGAAGGTGGCAGGGGCATCGGCGGGGGGATAGCCAGTGCTGCTGTTGTCGAAGGTGATGCGGTCGTCGCCGCGCATCTGTGGGTCATATCCACTCTGGTCATAACCGTTGCCTTGGCCATAGCTGCCATATCCGTTGGTTTCAACCCTGGCCTGCTCCATCTGGGCGCGCTGCTCCTGCTGCATGCGCTGCCGTGCTGCCACGCGGCTGTTGACCCGGTCCTGCTCGCGACGGTCGGCGGCTGCACCGATGGCAGCTCCGGCGGCAGCTCCGCCGATGGTACCCACTAATGATCCAATCTCATGGCCGCGCCAGCCACCGGCGATACCACCGACGGCCGAGCCAAGCACGTGTCCGAACTGGGCCCCGGTGTAGGCACCAGCGCCCTCGTATGAGCCGCAGCTGCCCAAAACGAGGCAGGCGGTTAACAACATGATGATGGTCTTTTTCATATCTGTACGTTTTTTGTGGTTCTCGGTTGCAAAAGTAGCGATTCTGCACAAAACCGCGATGGGTGGAATCCCTATTTCTTATGGGGGAAATCCCTATTTGAGTTTCAGGAATTGCGAGAAGGTGAATTTCTTCGTCTGTCCGGCCTTCAACTGCAGCGTCTTTTGTGTTCCGTTGCATCGAATGGCCACCTCGCCGCTCTTCTTGGCTTTGATGGTGGCTTCTGTCACTTTTCCGCCTTTCCACTTCATGCTCACCTCGAAGCCGCCACGGGCACAGAGGCCGCTCACCTCCCCGTCGGCCCACTGCACGGGTAGGGCAGGGAGCAGTTCAATGAGCGGGATGGGGCGGCGGGTGAGTGACGAGAAGTTGCTCTGCAGCAACATCTCGCAGATGCCGGCCGTGCCACCGAAGTTGCCGTCGATCTGGAAGGGCGGATGGGCATCGAAGAGGTTGGGGTAGGTGCCTCCGCCAGGACGGCGGCGGTCGGGGCCTCGGTAGTTGTCGGGGCTGACGTAGGTGAGCAACTTCTGCAGGATGTGGAAGGCCTGGTCGGCCTTGTGCAAGCGTGCCCAGAGGTTGATACGCCAGCCAGTACTCCAGCCTGTGGTCTTGTCGCCCTTTTGGATGAGCGTCTGCTCACAGGCGGCGAGGATTTCATTGACGTTTTTAATGTTCTCCAGGCTTTCCAGATCATCCAGCCCATCTAATGTTTCCAGATTACTGAGGTGGTTTCCTGGGTAGAGGCCGATGAGGTGGCTCTGGTGGCGGTGATGCGGGTCGAAGTCGCGCCAGTCGTGGTACCACTCGTTCAGGTCGCCCTCCTTGCCAATGGTGTAGGGGTGCAAGCGGGGCAGCGCGTTCTTTATTTCCTTCATGATGGCTTCGTCGGCCAAGAGACTTGCCGCCTGGAAGGTGTTGGTGAACAGCTCGCGGATGATGGCCATGTCGGCGGTGCTGCCATAGCAGGTCATGCCGTGGTAGCCCTTGTCGGTGACATACTCATTCTCGGGCGAGGTGGCGGGGGCGGTAATCAGCTCCTGCGGCTTGTTGGGGTTCTCAATCAGCCAGTCGAGGCAGAACTCGGTGGCGCCTTTCATCAGCGGATAGGCCACCTCGCGCAGATACTGCTCGTCCTGAGTGAAAAGATAGCGCTCCCAAAGCGATTCCACCAGCCAGGCACCGCCCATCGCCCAGTTCGACCATTCGGGCTTCTCGTTCTTCTCGCCCACGGGGTTGGCCATCGCCCAGATGTCGCTGTTGTGGCCGGAACTCCAGCCGCGATGCATGCCGTAGTAGTTCTCGCTGGTGTAGTGTCCGTTCTCGGCCAGCGCCTTCACGAAGCCGTCGAGGGGCATGGCCAGCTCGGCCAGGTTGCAGTTGTAGGCTGGCCAGTAATTCTCTTCCAGATTGATGTTGATGGTGTAGTTGCCGCGCCACGGAGCCCACTGATGCGGGTTCCACAGGCCCTGCAGGTTGGCGGGCACGCTGGGGGTGCGCGAACAGCCGATGAGCAGATAGCGCCCGTACTGGAAGTAGAGCGTCTCCAGGTAGCGGTCGGCGGCGGCATTGCCGCTGTTATAGCCTTTCACCATGCTGTCGGTGGGAATCTCACTAATAATACTAGTCCTACTAGAAAGACTAGATTTACTAGAATTACTAGAAAGGCTAGAAGAACTAGAATTCTCAAAGAGCTGCAGCTTCACCCTGTTGAAGAACTGCTGGTAGTCCTTCAGATGGCGGGCTTTCACCTGCTCGAAGGTGCAGTTCTGCGTGTGCCAGGCAAGGTCGTTGGCCTTTTCGATGTAGGGCGCGCCCTGAAGCACAGGATGGCGGTCGAAGCCGTTGAAGCTGGTGGCGTTCACAATCCAGAGGGTGGCCTCGGTGGCGTTCTTGAGCACGAGCGTGGAGTCGGTGGCCGTCACCTCGCCGTCCTTGTTCTTTACACGCAGGATGGTGCAGAAGTGGATGGTCTCCGTGTCGTCGCCATTGGCATGTCCCAGCATGGTGAGCTGTGCAGGGCTGGCTTTCACGTTGTGTGGCAGTATCGAGGTGAGGCTTAACTGAAGGTTCAGCTGGCCAGCTTTCGAGGCCGACAGACGGATGGCGATGAGACTGTCAGGTGCCGAGGTCAGGTATTCGCGCTCATAGCGCACGCCGTCCTGCTCGTAGCTTGTGCGCGCCACAGCCATGTCGAGGCTCAGTTCGCGGCGGTAGGAAGTGGGAGTGGCTTGCTGGTTGAGGCTTCTTATCTTCAGCGTGCCCAAAGGCTGATAGTGGCATGAGTTGTGTCCTTGCACGTGCAGTTGCAGCTCGTCGGCACGGGCGTAGTCCTCGGCGAAGAGCGCCTTGCGGATTTCGGGAATCCATTTCGAGGCACCGGCATCCTCCTTCCGGTCGATGGGCTTGCCCGTCCACAGGGTGATGTCGTTCAGTTGGATGATGTCTTCCTGAGGGTCGCCATAAACAAGGGCACCAAGGTGTCCGTTGCCGATGGGCAGCGACTCCTCGAAAAACTGTGCCGGACGGTCGTACCATAGCGTCATGGGGGCTTGTTGGGCATCGGCCTCAAGCCATCCTGTAGTGGTCAAGAGTAATAATGAAAGCAATAGTTTCCTCATCGAGATAGAATGTTTGGGTTATTTCTTTGGCAAAGATACACATTATTATAATAATAGGCAAGTTTTTCGATAAAAAAATCCCATGGAAGCACTTGCCTCCATGGGATTGGGTATGGATGGAACATGAAGTCTTACTTCTTCACCATCTTCTTTCCGCCAATGATGTAGAGACCCTTCGTGGGCTGTGCCACGCGCTGTCCCTGCAGGTTGTAGACGATGCCGCTCTCGGTGTCAGCGCTCATCTGGTTGATGGCAGTGGCAGTGCCCTTCGACACAATGTAGTTGCCCTGAGCCACCTCGGGAGTCATCTCGCCGTTCTTCACATAGCGCTGCAGCTTGCCGCGAACCACCACCTTGTCGCCGACGGCAATCTGGTCCTCGGAGGTGAAGTACTCGTTGTTCAGATAGAGGCCACGGAACACGGTAAGGGCGTCTTCAAGCACGCCTTCCTCGTCGTTGATGTCGTAGGTGGCATTGCCGTAGCCGTCGTCGCCCACCTTCGGAGAAACCTCCTTGATGTAGACGATGTAGCCCGTGACGTCATATTCCTTCTCGGTCTTCGCACCATCGGCCAGGCCATCGATGATTTGGAGGGCTCTGCCCACGCTGATCTCTTCGATGGTGGGGCCAGGGCCAGAACCCTTCTCAATGCTGATGACGGTCACGTCGGTCAGTTCGATGGTTCCATTGTAGTCCTTCCTCGGACCTTGTACGGTGACGATGTCGCCAACCTCAATGCCCAGGCTGGAGAAGTTCTTCGTGTTGCCCTCAGCGTCGAGCGTACCATAGATGCGGATGGTGCCGGTCTCGTCCTGCAGATCCCAGTTGCCGAAGGTGGTGTTCAGGATTTCGATGCACTTGCCCTTCACCTGGTACACGGTGCCGTCCTCGCCGTTAATGACATCCTGGCAGGTGCCGATGACCACGCCGGGGTCGGGAGGAGTGGAACCCTTCTCAATGCTGATGACAGTCACGTCGGTCAGCTCGATAGTTCCGTTGTAGTCCTTCCTCGGACCTTGAACGGTGACGATGTCGCCCACCTCAATGCCCAGGCTGGCGAAATTCTTGGTGTTGCCGTCAGCGTCGAGCGTGCCATAGATGCGGATGGTGCCCGTCTCGTCTTCGAGGTCCCAGTTGCCGTAGGTGGTGTTCAAGATGTTGGTGCACTTGCCCTTCACCTGGTACACAACACCATCCTGACCGTTGATGACATCCTGGCAGGTGGCGGTCACCACGCTCTGCTTCGTGAAGGTAGCCTCCACGGTCTCGCTCTGCTTCACGTCCTTGGTCTCGTCATAAGCGTATGCCTTCACGGTGGTGGTCTCGGTCAGAACGAAAGGAGCGGTGTACTCGCCGAAGTCGGCATCGTTGAGGGCGTAGTAGATCTTAGCACCGGCAGCAGCGGTAATGCTCACCTCTTGCTGGTCGGCAAACGAACCTCCGTTAGGGGTGATGACGGGCTTGGCGGCCTTTGTCTCTGCAGGAGTGCCTCCCTCGCCCAAGGTGATGGTCACGCTGTCGAAGTCGAACTGGCCTGCCTTGCTGTCGCCGTCGGAGCCGTAGTTGGCCTTGTCGCCAACGGTGAGCACTACGTTGGTAGCCTCGCCACTCCAAGTGACGGTCTCATCGCCAAGAGCCTGCTCAGCGATGGCGCCCACAGAAGCAGTGATGGGAGCTAAACGCTTCTTGCCCTGGGTAGAGATGTTGAATACCATCTTGGTGATGTTCTGCTCGGCCGATACGGTGAGCGTTCCCTTGGCATAGATGCGGAAGTCACCATTGTTGGCGTTGAAAGTGGGGGCTGTCGAGCCGTTGTTCTTCTCGGCCAGGAAGGTAATGCCATTCACCGTCGTAGGCCCCTCGGCAGCTGCTTGCATGTCGGCAGCGCTGATGGTGATTTCTTCTGCTGCCACGTGGCCACAGAGCATCAGCAGCATGCTGAGAATGGAAAAGCGTAGAGTTTTTTTCATAAGCATAGTGTTTTTTAGAGTTATAAAATTAATAATGTATATTCGATGCAAAGTTACACAAAAAACAGGCACGTTGTTCAAGCACACCCAAATTTTTAGTGTTTTTTTACGTTTGGCCAGCGTTTCTCCTTTTGGGGATCAAGAAGAAGAAATGGTATAATCTCTCGCGCGCATGTATAATATAGTGTATATATTCTCTTCTATTTGATGTGTATCAGAACCGTATAAAAAGTTAGGGAAAATACTCAAAATAGTTGTGAAAATATTTGGCAGTTGTTTAAATAGTTCGTACCTTTGCACCCGCAAAACAGGAAAACCCTGTGAAGCACATAAAGAAAAGAGTTCTTTGAAAGGATTACATAGACAGAATAGTAGTACAAGAAGCGAGAGCAGCAATGCTCTTGGGTAGAAGAAACGAACCGTCAAATTCCGGGTCCCTTTTTGGGGGTCCGATTATGAAGGTGCTTTTGAACTTGATACGGAGAGTCGTCCTGGCCAACAGAGCAAACAGGTCCCGTGTGGCGCGGCGTTGCCGCGGCATTTGGTGGCCAAAGGATATTTTTACAATGAA
>JAFZSR010000118.1 GCA_017619275.1 Prevotella sp.
AACCGAAGAGTTTTATCCTGCAAATTGACCCATTGACGAATTATTACGGTCAATCTGGACGCCAAGCACCTTGATTGCTCAAAATGACTTTATACAAAGGAGTTTTCAGAGATTTTATCCTGCAAATTGACCCATAGGTCAGATTTTGGCTCTCTTGACTACAATCTCAATGGTGAAGTCGATTGGAAACGGAAGAATTTCCTCTCCGGCATTGTGGGACTGCAACTATCCATACCAATATTCAATGCTTTCGAAACAAAGGCCCGAATCCGCACCGCCAAGATCAACTTGGAGGATGCGAAGCTAACCCATGACGATGCTCTGCAGCGTGTCCAGAAAGATATCAGCCAAGCTTGGCAGGGAGCTGTCACTGCCCACAAACGCTATGAGGCAGAGATCAAGGCCGAGGAGTCCTGTGCGTTGGCCTATCACTATGTTCTAAAACGCTATGACGCCGGCATGGCCACTCTCTTCGACCTCAGCCAGAGCCGCCAGCAGTGGTTCACTGCCTCTGAAAACGCCTTGCGTATGAAGTACGAATTTTTGATAAGAAAAAAAATATTAGATATAGAGACTCAATTCGTCACACAGGAATAACAAGATGGACTTTCCTGTCTCCAACCGTCGCCAAGCCCTCTTATTTTTGTGCCATTTTCCTGGCCTTAAAAGTCAATGAAGCGAATCCCAAATCTCCTGTCTATGTCGCGGATCGTATTGTGTCTGCCTTTGCTTTTGGTGGATGCAATGACTGTGCCTTTCTGGGTACTTTACCTGATAGCAGGTACGACTGACATCCTCGACGGATTTCTGGCAAAGCGATGGGGCGTAGAGAGTGAGTTTGGGGCCAGATTGGATAGCTTGGCAGACTTCGTGTTTGTATTGGTAGTAGGATATAAGTTGTTCCCGTGGCTGAAACTGCCTGCTACGCTGTGGATGATGATAGGGCTTATCGCGCTGGTAAAAACAGTCAATGCCATCAGTGCGTATGTGGTAAAACATAGGATAGAATGCCTGGAGCAGCGAGAGTCGCCAAACTTGTTTGGATGGCCGAGTCGTGACAGGCAAAGACCAAGTCAATTCCTACACACCAAAGCCAACAAATTGACCGGTTTCCTGCTCTTTGTCTGCATGATGGCTATTGGACAGTCATACTTCGTCCCGGTGGCATGGGCAATTGCTTGCATCGCTCTCTTCGCCGCCATACAGGAAGGACATTTTATTCGAAGCAAGAAGACATGAAACTAACCAGAGCAACAATTGAAGAATTACATTTTTATAATGGTGTCTGGGAAAAGCAGCCTTCGCCAGGATTTATGCTCCAGACACGCAGACATTCTTCAGCCCACGTCGCAGTTTTTATAAACTACGTCGTAGTATATAAAAACCGCGTCACGGTTTATATAATTCGTGACGCGGTTTAAACAATTAAAAGGCTGATTGATGTTTGTGGAAAGCGGCTACCTCTCAACCCCATATTCTCCAGTTCTTTCAACACCAAATAAACAAGTTTCTCCCATGCCTTTGAGAGGCATGGGAGAAACATTATTGGATAAGCGGACTTATAGATTCATGTAGTGGGGAAGAGGCCCCCCCATTCCCTACCGGCGGATGATTTTGCGACCATTGACAATGTTCACGCCCTTCTGGACCTTGTTCAGGCGTTGGCCGTGCAGGTTGTAGAAAGACGTCGGGGATTGCAAATTTCCTTCCTCAGACACCGAGTGGATGCCCACGACACTGGCTGAAGTGACGGGCACCTTCACGGCGTTGGTCACGATGCCGTTACTCTTGTCAATGAGCATGGCCACGACGAAAAGCTTAGTCTTGTCCTGGATGATGGGCTCCCATGCTGTGTTGAAGCACCAGTCGGGATAGAAGGTGTAGGTGTGCTCCACGGGCACATCGGCCTGCACGCTCTGCGGGATACTCTCGCTGATGCCACCTATCTCAGAGATGCCCACTGCCACGTCGTTGAACTCGAGGTTGGAGATGACCTCGCCCATCTCGCTCAGCGGCTTCAGGTCTGGGCTGGAGAGGTCTGCTCCGGCGTAGTAGTTGTTCTGGTCCCAGTCGGTGCCCGCCGGACCAGTCATGCCGTCCTCCACGAGCACGTACTCTATGGCGTAGTTGGCTTTGTCGTCGCTATAGGGGAAGATGACGCTGGTCGTGACGTTGATCTCGTCTTCCGTCTCGTTGAGAACAGCCTTCAGGTCGATGTCAGCGTTGGCAAACATGGCGTTGCGCCACTGCAGGACGTCGAGCGTGCTGAAGCGAGAGTCGTCATAGCCGCCTTCGCCACCGCCGTAGGGGTCAACGCTCATGCCTCTGTCAATCCAGGCGTCGGGGAATCCCGAGACAGGCGAGGGGAAGTCGGTGGTAATCTCCATCGGGTCGTCATTGTGATAGCTGATGGTAACGAAGTCGTCGGGATAGTTGTTCTTCAGCAGCTCCAGTGCCACGAAGCCGCGTGTGCACCATCCGCACCATGTGCCGGTGTACTCCTCAAAGAGCGTGCGCTTCTTAGGCACGACGTTGAGCACATTGACGGGCGTCACGGCCACGGGTGCCTGGTCCATGTTGTCCTGTCCGTTCACATTCACCACGCGCATGATAAGGTCGTAGGTGCCGGCCTCGCTGGGAGCGGGCAGCGTGAAGTTGTAGTAGGTGCTGAGTCCGAACTGTCCTTTCACGTTGGTGGTTATATGCTCGGTGTATGTCTTTCCGTCGAGCTGGTATTCTACATCCATGGTCTGTATGCCGGCAGCTCCGTGGTTGACGAACTGCTGGGTGACGGTGAACTCGTCGCCGCTCTTCACGAAGACGTTGTCGTCTGCTACGGGAGCCACGGCATTTTCGGCAATGTTGCTGCCGCTGACAGTGACCTCGATGACGGCCGACATAGCGGCAGCCTCGCTCAGGTCGGTCCACTTCAGCAGGTTGCGGCTCATGTGAATGTACATACCGCTCTCCTTCACCTGCTCGATGGTGGTGACGGGGCCGCCAGTACTGTTACTTTCATCGTCGATGGTCACTGAATAGCCCACATAGACGCCTTCGGCGGGGATGAGGTAGGGCCTGGGCAGTGCGACGGTGCAGTTGCCGGTTTTGGTGGGCGTCACGTCGATGCAGACGAGGTCGGGCATGTTCACATTGTCTTCGACGCGCAGCTGGCTGGACAGCCACACCTTGTAGCCGCTGGTACCTGCCATCTTCTTCACGGGGAAGGTAATCTCGTCGATATGACTGCCTGTAAGGGCATCGTTCTGCAGATGAATGGCCACGTCGTAGGTCTGCGGTTTCCATTTACCGAAGGAGGTGAGATCCTCGTCGCCAGTGTAGGGGCTGAAGGTGATGCTGTTGCCCTGGTTGCTGGGGTCGATGTCGGGATATTCGGGTGTGGCGGCCTCCGGCTGTATGTCGGTGAAGAGCTCCTGCATCTCACGCCATGCTATGTCTGAGCGCTTCTCTTCGCCACCGCCTCGGTAGATGGCCTGCAAACCGTAAGCCTCGGCTCCGCCGATGTAGAAGTAGATGGTGTGGGTTGTGCCGTTGATGGTGAAGTCCCATCCGTCAGTGTAGCCGAAGGGAATCTCGGTCATGGTGGGCTCTGCCAGGTAGATGTGGTCGAAGGCCGAGAACTCATAGACCTTCTCCTCGCCGTTTACGCGGGTATAGACAAGATATGACAGTTTGTCGGGTATGATATAATTGCCATTGGTGTCCTCAGTGAAGATTTCGAATTCGAAGACACCCCATCCGTAACCGTATTTGTAGAAGTAGTCGAAGCCATATTCCGTGATTTCGGTCCATTTAGGAGTCTTCGGCGTAGCGGCCACCTCGGTGAAGGGCTTCATCGATGCCTTGTTGAATATGGCGGCATAGCTGACGGCTTCTGTGCCAGCGTTGACAAGGAAACACGAGCTGTTGGTGAATTCATGGTTTGTGGCATCATAGTCGAAGGTGATGTCGGCATCGCTCAGACTGTAATCCGTGTAGGTTATGTCGAAATCTTCGTAATAGACCTCCTCGACAGTGGCCGAAACGATGTACTGGAAGCTGCCGCTTACCAGGTCGGCTCCCAAATACTGTCCGTTAGGGAACGTGGCCTTGTTGCCGTCGATGGTGCCGTGAATCCAGGCGTCGGGCATGTTGTTGTAGATTCCTTTCACCCACACGTCGTTGCCTTGGAATCCCACCTGCACTTGCGACCCCAGTATGCCGGGTGCAGTGATGGCATAGTTGGCGGTCACGAGACCGTCGGGGGCTTCTGCGGGCTGCTCGGTGACGGTCTGCATGGTCATGTTCCAGTCGGCAAAGCCCGTCCAGCCACCCTCCTCGCTGGCCAAGCCCACCACGAGGTTGCCACTGGCCAGGCTGTTGACAGAGGTGATGGTGCCATTCTCCTGGTCGTAGTTGAACTTCAGTTCCTGGTTGCTGGCTTTCACGTAAGTGTCGCCCGACAGCTGCATCATCATGGCGTAGTAGGTGTCGCCAAACTCCTCATAGATGGGCTGCGGCAGTTGGAAATTGATGGTGCTTCCACTGAGCGTACCCTCTATCCATCCGCCAGTGTCGAACTGCGAGATGATGTTCTTCATGTAGACCTTATTGTCGGCACCGAATACCACTTCGCATACCTTGCCACTCACTTCAACATAAAACACGCCAAAGAGCGATGCACCGTATGCTTCGCCGCTACGGCTCATCAGCACATACTCGCCCTCAGGCTGGTTGGTGACCATGGCGGCCCTGCGAGGCACACGACGCTGGCTTTGCAGCACTTCGCCCAGTGTCGTCGCGGCATTGCGCTGCAAGGTGGTGCGTGCTGTAGTCTTGCTGTCTTGAAGTCCTGAAATCTGGTGAGTCGTCTTCAGGGCTGTCAGTTTCGTTGGCCTGTCCTTCGCCAGGCTTACCGTCGCCACGAAGAGTGCGACGAGTGTCAATAGTGTAATTCTTTTCATGTTGTTTGTTTTTTTTGTTGTTATATGATGAATGTTTATCAGATTCAAGGAATCCATCCGGCCATCAACCATTTATCGCCTGAAAATCTTTTGCTGGTTTTCAATGATGATGCCGCGCGTATCGTCGGTAGCAGGGGTGCCGTCGAGGCGATAGGCTCGGATTGAGGAAGGCTGGGTGACAGGGCTTTCTGGTGCGATGCCAGTGGTGACGACGCCTTCATACTCGGCACGTGCGGCAGCAAGCATGTCGAGGAAGGCGGGGTCGGCATGCAGGCGTGCCACGAGGGCGGAAGCGAGCTGGCGGCTGGCCTCGATGTCGGTGTGCCAATGATAGCCCACGATGAGTCGGTTATGACCATATTCATAGCCACGTCGCAGTATCTCGTCCTGATGCTCGGGGGCCACCTCGGCCATGACCAGTGCCTCCGACCATCCCAGGTTGGTGTGGCCCGATGGGAAGCTGCTCTTGCCACGCTCTTTCTCCTCGTCGCCAGCCACGGCCGAAGGCTCGCCCAGCTGCACGAAGGGACGCTTGCGGAAGCGGATGGGTTTCAGGCGGTCGGCGGTCTCGCTGGCTTTTTCGAGCACGTAGCCTAGCAGTTGGGTGATGGCGGGTGTCGCCTCGTCGCTGATGGTGATGCCGATGGCCTCGCCCATCACCTTCTGCATCATGGCCACGCTATATTCGGCTTCCACGCTTGCCGTGTCGCCGCGCTGGGTGCCACGTAGCGGCTTGTTGTTCCAATAGAGCATGATGTCGGCCATGAAACGTGGTGAGACGGTGTCTACGGGGTTGTTCAGGAAGCGTTCACCGTGGGGCACGTCGGCTTCGGCGGCAGGGTTGTAGTCCTCGGGCAGTCCCTTCAATCGCGCATACTCGGCGCGTGCAGCGCAGATGTCCTGCTCAAATGCGGGCTCGCTGTGTGCGCGGGCAATGGCGGCTGCAGCACAGAGGTAGCCTGCCGTGACGTCGCTCTGCCAATGGGCATCGACGATGATGCGGTTCTCGCCATACTCAAAGCCACGGCGCAAGATGGTGTCCTGCAGCTCGGGCCACATCTCGGCAAAGGCCAAGGCCGTCGCCCATCCAGAGGCCGTGTGCCCCGACGGGTAGGAACCGTTGGCGACCAATTCCTCCACATTGTCATACTGTCCCCATGGCATTTCGTTCATCACCATAAAGGGACGCTTGCGCTGGTATTGCAACTTGGGTTTTTTCGTGGATGTAACACCCGTGACCAACGATTTCAACAACAGACGGCAGAGGGCGGGCGTCTCTTCGGCGCTGATGGTGTCGATTTCCAGCACCTGGGCCATGATCGAGGCCAAAGCTTCCAGCCCCATGCGCGACTCCACGCTGGCGCGTGCGCCACGCTCGGTCTGGGCCATGCTCTTGCTCCACTGCCACTGTGCCACATCGTCGAGAAACGCTGCACTCGACGAGTCGGGCGGTGCGGGTAGGAAATGGACGGCGTCTGGCAACAGTTCGGCGACGACATAAATGCTGTCGCTACTCGTTTGTGCGCCAGTGTTCATTGCACCGCAGAGTGTAAGGATGGCGGTGAGCATCCAAAGTTTCATTTTTTTCATTGTTATAATTGAGTGTTTTGTTGGCTTATGTCACAATTTGTGCAGAGTGTCACCACCACTCCGTTCTCCTTGGCTATTTTTGTTGAAAAACGGGCTTTTCCCATATCCAGCTCTTTCATGTTGTCGAGCAGGCCACAGCCCAGCATCTTCAGATAGCTTTCTTTCTCTGTCCATTTCTTTGTGAACGATTCGGCTTTGTTGGCGGATGCGGTTACTTCCCTATATTCCTCTTCACTTAGTATGTACCTTGCCACATCGTCGTCGTAAAGGATTTCTTCTATGTCTATTCCTACCGGACTGTTTGATATGGCGCAGGCAACGCCTTTCTTGCAATGGCTTAAGTTAAAATGTATCTCTGGATGATTGGCAAGGAAGGGTTTCCCCTCACGATTGAACGAAAAGCGTATCTCGTCGTTCACCCCGTAGTCACTTGCCAGCCCTTCTCGCAGCAGCATAAAAGCTTTGGCGCACAGATATCTGTCTATGTCATTTTTATACGACAGCACTTTCTCTTTGCGCCAGAGTGGTATTTTTTCCAGAATCACATTGAGTTGATTCCTTATATCCTTCTCATCAACAATAGCTATATACACATTGACAGCCATGGCTCACTGCTGAATGACGATGCAAAGGTAACACCTTTTGGGCAAATAGACAAATGCTAAGCGCAAAAAATAAGTGACGGGGCTTGCCGCGGCGATTATCTATTTAGTAAAAAAAAGCGTTAATTCGTCATGGGATTCGCGGAAAAAGCCTTTATTTGTTTAAACTGCGTCACGAATTAAATAAACCGTGACGCGGTTTATATAGACTACGACGTAGTTTATAAAAACTGCGACGTGGGCTGAAGAATATCTATATTCGGCGTGACCATCCAACGTAGGATTCTTCAAAAGATGTTGCATCTAAACAAGTAATCAATGCCTACGCCCTTGCAAACCACGTCGTTTACCGGCGCAAATGCCTACATTCCCGCCAAAAGCGAGCCGTTTCCAGCTGCAATCGCGCAAAAATCATGGAGGCGCGAAGAGGTGCTATCCTTTCTCCCGTTCTGTCTGTGGTTTTCTGTACGCTTTAGTGCAAGTTAGGTTGCAAAATTGCAAATTGCATGCACTCTCATGCAGGTGCAGGGAGGGTAAAATATATGGAATATTAATGTAATATATTGTATATTAGTTATTTATATAAATTATTATACATAATTTAACACTTTCTTTTCCTTCACCAAAAAAAATAAATGCAATTTGCAATTTTGCAACCTAACTTTATTTTGGTATGTTCTTGTGTCATAAAAAATACTGCCGTCTATCGCAGACGGCAGTATGCTCTTTCCTTATGGATGAAATAGTTTAGCGGTTCACCACTTTACGCATGGTGCCGTCGGCCTGGCGCTGGATGCTGATGCCCTTGCCGGGTGCCGACAGCTGGATGCCATTCAGGCTGTAGCGGGTGCTCGTAGCTGCGTTGCTGTGGACGCTGTTGATGCCCGTGACGGTGGAGTAGTGAGTGTCGAGGGTGGCATTGGCCAACTCGCTCGACGCTGCAAATACTGCGGTAATGATGGAGGCCTGAGACAGTGTGAGCACGACGACGGGCGAGGCCTCGTCGGACTCCTGTGTTCCATTGATCGATGCGATGTAGTTCATCGCCATCAGTCCGAGGTAGATGCTCACCACGGTGTTGCTGGCCTCGTAGGAGGTGGAACCGTCGGCATTCTTGGTTACGGTGACGGGGATGGTGAGCTCGCCCGTGGGTGTGCCGAGCATGGGCAGGGCGAATCCCGAGAAGGTGATGAAGGCCTGACCTTCGGCGTCGGGAGCACTGATGGTGAGGGTCTGCTCCTCTTCAGCTTTCAAGATTGGAGTGCCTGGCGCATCAGGCATGGCGATGCCCGAGGCGATGACACCGTTGTAGACCTGCCCGTTCTGGCCGTTGATATAAGCAGCGTAGTCCTCCTGGCTGACGAAGTGGAGGGTGGCGTCAATGCGCACCATACGCTTGTTGGCTACGATGGCGAAGCTGGCCTTGTAGTCCTGCCCCTCGTCGGTGCGATAGAAACGGGTGTAGGTAGTGGTGGTTCCGTCGCCGTTGTCCCATTCCCAGAGGATGGAGTGATAGGAGGTCTCGGGTGCCCTGTTGCTGCGGCTCTGCACGCCAGTACCACCCATGCTGTCGGGATCGTCGGGGTTATACAGTTTCCAATAGTCGTAGAAATAGTAGTAGATGGAGTCGGCCTGCGGGTTGATCTTGATGCAGTAGACAGCGGGATAGGCATTATGGCCTGCATAGGTGTTGTATCCGCCGTTCCAGGTGGTGTACTCGCCGTCGGCATCACGCCATCCATCGTAGTAGTCGGCATGATGGATGTTGTAGGAACCGTTGAGGTTGAGTCCATAGATCTGTGCCTGGCTGATGTCGTCGATGCCCAGTGCCTGTGTAATGTCGTTCGGGTCGAGGAGCGAATAGGTGAGCTGTGCATTCTGGTCGACGATGGTGAGTGCCATTGTGCCTTCCACCTCGATGGTCTTCACGAGCTCGGGACCCTGTACGACGAAGCTGATGGTGTAGGGCGTGTCGTCGGTGGCCAACGTGTCGGTAGACTGGGTGGCAATGTTGACCTGTGCCAGGTGTGCGGCTGTGGTCTGGATTTTGTAGCTGTGTCCCTCCACATAGCTGTAGTCGAAGACCACTGTCGTGCTGCCCTGTGCTGTTGCTACGGCCTTGACGGGCTCGGTGGCATCGTCGATATAGAGGTCGTAGTCAACCACAAGCACGTTGAAGAAGGTGAGCGCGTAGTTGGCCGGGTTGGGGTAGGTGAGTACAATGCCCTCAGCATTGAGCGCCTCGACGCCGTCGAAGACTGCGCCGTCCTGAATGTTCCATGTGGCCGTGCCCCACTCGAAGGTCTGGGCACTGGCTCCTCCCACCAAGAAAAGCAACGAGGTGGTAAGTGCAAGTAAATGTTTTCTCATAATGTTGAAATTTAAAAAGTTAATGAATAAGTACTTGTTCAAATTTAGTTTATACAAATGATTTTTTTTCCAACAACGGATTGCACGGATTTTACGGATTGGCTGCGCATAGCCCTCATCCGTTTAATCCGTTTTAATCTGTTGCCGATAGATATGGTGTTCATCCGTTTAATCCGTATTAATCCGTTGTCGAGATTACCGCTGGGGCATCTTTCCGTCCAACGCATCGATGAGCATGCGGAGCAGGTCGTCGGTGGGGCGTGAGAGCCGCATGTTGCCTACGGTGGTCTGTGGCTTGCGCTTGCCGGCACTGATGTCGGCCAAACGCTGACGGAGGATGTCCTTCATCTGTTCCTTCAGCTGCGGGTCGGTGCCAGGTGTGAAGGGCTTCACCCAGTTGGCCAGCTGCATATCGTCGGCATCGAGGGATGGGTTGGCCAGATACTCCTTCACGTAGCCCAGGTAGGTGGTGAGGTCCTTCTGCTTCTCGGCCAGCGTGATCAGCGTGCTTAGGCGGTAGTGCTCGGCATTGGGCACGTTGAGTTCCTTGAGCAGTGCCAGGAAGCGGTCGAAGCGCTGCTGGTCGAAGCTGACGCTACCGTCCTCCTGCTCTGTGATGAGCTGTCGCTGGTAGTTGTTCAGCACGTTGTCCAGCTTCATCTGTACGTTCCTCTCACCCATTTTGGCTGCCAGTGCCTCGGGGTGCTTCGCCGTGTAGACGAAAGCCTTGGCGAAGGGGTTGGTGATGTTGCGGAAGAAGATCATACGCAGCGTGCTGTCGGCAGCGAACGTCTGTTCCTTTCCTTCCAGGAGCGCCTCTGCCACGAGGTTGGCATCATCGCCCTTGTACGAGGCGCTGAGGGTCTGCAGATACTGAAGGAGGAACTGCGGGTCGCGGTCGCCGCTCTCCCACCGCTTCTGGAGGTCGGCCGAGCTGTTGTCGCGGCTCTTCTCCTTGACGTTTTTCAGAAACTCATCGGCTATGCTGCCTCCTACGAAGCGCCCTATCTCCTTCGCGTCGGCATTGAAGATGACGAACGTGGGGAAGGCCTGCACCTGAAGCTTCTTGGCCAGCGGTGCCCCATATTCGCTTTCCATATCAATCTGCAGGCAGACGAAGTTTGGATTCATGTAAGCGCCCACCTTCTCCTGTGGGAACACATCGCGGTCCATCTTCTTGCACGGTCCGCACCATGTGGTGAAGCAGTCGAGGAAGATGAGCTTGCCTTCGGCCTTTGCCTTGACAGAAGCCTGCTCGAGGGTGGTGCCTTTGGGCTCGAATTTCATACCCTGCGCCATCATGGCTACGACAGCCACGAGCGCAAAGATTGTTGTTGAGAGTCTTTTCATTGTTTTCTTATTGTTATTGCATTGAGAATTTCCAAGCCATATCCTTCACCCGCCCGGGAATAGGATATTCGTAGCATTGCTCCTTGTTGAGGATGCCGCTGGCGGGATTGATGAGATACTGATAGAGACGGCCCTGACGGGTATTTTCGTTCCAAGTGGCGATGTGGACAAGGTTGTCGGAGCGTGGCACAAGTCCATAGCCGTAGATGGTGCCATGATAGTATTTCATGATGCGCACGCAGGTGATGGTCTCATCCTCCGTGGGAGCCTGCCAAGCGGGTGTGGCAGCCAGCTGACTGTCGTAGGCGAAGTTATAGAGCGTGCGCCCTGCTCCATAGTACACAAAGCTTCCCACGTGGCTGGATGCCAGCGTGGTAGCCTTGTCGATGTCGGGACAAAGACCGTTGAGGGGATAGAGCGCGATACCGATATTGGCGTCGGAGGCTGTTGTCGTAGCAAAGTTGGTCACAGCCAGGAAATAGCCCTCTGCGCCCTTCATGAGCAGATAGTCGTAGGGGCGAATGCTGACACCCATGCTGGCTCCCCGGCCCCAGTCGGCCATCAACAGGGTCATGCCTGTATGGTTCACGTCGAACGCTGCCACCGACAGATCCTGCTCGGCGAAGGTTTCCAACTGCGGCTCGTTGTAGGCGGCATAGCGGAAACGCTGGTAGGTCTGGTCGTAGACCACGATGCCATAGTTCAGCGTATTGGGCACCTCGGCGTTCCATGCTGCCAGCTGTCCGATGCCCTCGTCGAACTTAGGCACTCCGAAGCGGGTGTTGCGGCCCTCGGTGGCGCTGAAGGAATAGGTGTTGGTATAGACGTGGTTGTCGTTGATGAGCACCTCGGAACTTTGTCCCGACATGACGCCCGAACCGTGCTGACCGTACCAGGTGGGAGCCTCAACCGACGGTGCCTCATGGAAGAAATCGTTGAAATCGAGCGCTTTCTCTATGCCGTTCTCGCTCACGCCCACCAGCGTCTTGTCGGTGCAGAGGCCCACATAGTTGTTGCCCGATGCCAACGAGACGGCTATGTCGAGACAACGGATGGGGCTTCCCTCGAGCTTCTGGCCGTTGGTGGTCTCATAAAGATTGGTATAGTAGCGGTTGTAGTTCACATTGAGCTTCGTCCAGGGGTTGTAGACGAGTGCCAGGTCGGCATAGCCTGGTTCATCGGCACGCTCGTAGAACACCATCCACCCTCCGTCGAACACCTCGCTCACGGCGACAGGCAAACGGAAGAACTGTCGGATGCCGTCGTTGCGATTGGTCACAACCAACTGCACCAGGTAGTTGCCTCCTGTCCTGCCAATGACAGCTTCCAGGTTGCGCTCGTGCGAGAGGGTATCGGTCACTTGGTTGGCACCTGCGCCCGTCGTTGCGCTGTAGATGGTCCAGAGATAGTCCAACGGCGCGTCCGCGTCGTTAGCTACGCGCTTCCCGTTGAAGAAGATGTTGGGCTGCAGGCGCAGGGTGTCGAAACGCATGATGGCATATTGCGGCTGTATGTTGGCGCCGACCGTATCGATCACCACCTCATCCAGCTCGTGGTAGTCGTAGTTGCCCTCGTCATCGTAGCAGGCTCCCATCGCCATCGTCGTCAGGACAACGATAGAAATGCTAAATGTTTTGCGGACTATGGATATGGGACTTCGCATATTCTTCATTCTTCATTTTTAAAACAGCACTGGCGTGCCCAGTTCGTCGGTAAGGGGCGTGTCGTGTGTCTCGTTATATTCGTTGAGGGCGCGCTGCATCACCTGTCGGAGATAGACTGCATAAGAGGCCGACACCACGTTGGTCTCTTCGTCGTAGGAGGTCTGCGCGTTGTAGTTGATTTCGAAGTCGATGAGTCCGAGATGCTCAATCATGAACTGATATTTCACACGGCTGTAGGTGCCAAAGTATTTCGACAGTGGGATGCGCGGATAGTTGGCCGTGTCCCAGTTGTCGGGCTTGGCCAGATAGTTTCTCAGCACGACAGTGAACTGCTGGTGCCCCTCTGTGCCGATGTCGAAGACGTCGCTGGGCACCACTCGGAAATTGATGCTGCCCTCGCGGTTGGCGAAGAGTGTGGCATCGGTCAACTTCTGCGTATTGAAGTACACCTGATAAGTACCTCCGATGGCTCCTGCGGGAATGACATAGTCTTCGGTGCGCACGGTACTGGCCATCAGGGCCGAGTCGCCACCAAAAGGTTCGAGGCGGAAGGTACGGTCGGCGTCGGCGGGCATACCGCTCAGTTGGGCGTAGAAGGTGACGCTGCCCTCCTCGTAGGCGTACGAATAATTATAGGTGGCATGGTCATACACAGCCCCCGCCTGATTGCCCACCCAAATGTTGAGTGCTGTTCGCTGCGTGTCGTAGAGCGACACCTCCTCGTGGCTGCAGGCCGCCAACAGCAGGAGTAGCATTACTCCACAGAAATAAATTTTTTTTATCTCTTTTGACTCCATACCCTTTCGATTTAGATTCTTCACTTACTTGTTCTCTTCCCTTTCCGTTGCCTCCGTTTCGGTGATGGGCAGTGGGAAGGTATAGACCTTTTCCGCTACAGCATCGATGTTGGCATAGCTGATGACGGAACTGTTCAGGCGCTTATAGAGGAAGAACAGCTGTCCCTCGCCCATGAACTCCCTTCTGTATTCGCGTGCCAGCTCCTGGTAATAGTCGGCGGGCAACTCAGCCAGCGTGGGCAGGTTGCGAGCCTGGCGCAACGTGTTCAGCGTGTTGCGGGCAGCTTCCTTGTTGCCATTCCGATACTCCGTCTCACTCTTCACAAGATACATCTCCGACAGCCTAATCAGCGGCATCCTGTAGCTATAGCGGGCGTTGCCGCCGCTGGGTGTGTCGTACTTCGTCAGATAGCGGTTGTTGGAGTGCGTGGCTGTGCCTGCCTTGAAGAGGAAGGTGTAGCGGTAGTCCTGCGTAGCGTTGTCGTAGTAGTCGAGCAGACGGTCGCGAGTGACGGCGAAGGCATACTGCGAATCGTCGGAGAAATAGGTGTTGGCCACGTCAGCCTCCAGCGTCAAGTTGTTGAGAGCGAAGAGATGTTCGTCGGCCAGACAGCGGTCAGAACCTGCCTGGAGGTTGGCCACTTTAGCCCACTCGAACTGTCCGGAGTTGATAACGCTCTCAGCCTCCTGCTGTGCCTCGCCATATTTCCCCATCCAGAGGTAGACGCGCGCCTTGAGCGCCTTCACAGCATAGTAGTTCAGGTGCAGCTGGCGGTTGAGCAAGTAGCCGTTGTCGGTGCTCTCGGTGATTTCTCGCCCCGTGACGATAGGGTCGGCAGCCAGCAGCAATTGCTCGGCTTCCTGCAAATCGGAAACGACAGCTTCTGCCACCTGTCGCACCGTGAGCTGTGGGAAGACGCGATAGGTGAGCGCCGTGCAGTAGGGAATGGCGGGCTGCTCGGGGTTCACGGCGTAGCTCACGCCAAAGCAGCGCAGCAGGTCGAAGTGCAGGAAAGCCCTCAGCGCCAGTGCCTCGCCCTTAATTACCTGATAGTTGTCGGTGGTGAAGAGCCCTGCATCGTCGTCGATGTGTGCCAGCAGGTTGTTGGCGTTGGCAATGCTGTTGTAGTTGGCCGACCAGATATTGCGTATGTAGCCGGTGGTCAGCGAGGCGTCATAGTCGTAGGCGGCAGCATCGTCATACTGGGCGGCATAGAAGTAGTCCCACTCCTGTCCCAGCACGCCAATGAATCCATAGGTCATCTCCTTGGTGTAGGTTTTCGACGAGGCCATCGACGAGTAGATGCCTGAGAGCGCTTCCTTGTAGCCGCTCTCGGTGCTGAACAGCTCTGTGTCCTCCACCTGCGAGCGCGGCTGCACGTCGAGCCAGTCGTTGCACGAGGCCAGCATCAGCGTTGCAGCCAGGATGATGTATTGACTGATGTATCGGTATTGCTTCATGGCTGTTCAGAATGTTGCGGTGACAGAGAATGAGTAGGTATGCGCATAGGGATAGCTCAGTCCTCGCTCGGCCTTGACCGAGGAGAGGTGGAACACGTCGTTGACATAGAGCGTCAGACGCAGCCGCTCGAGCCACGACCGCCGCATCCAGCTCCGGTGCTTAAAGTCATAATAGAGCGAGAGGGTGGTCAGGTCGAGCATGTTGTTGCGCTGCACGAAGCGCGTCGAGGCGTATGTGGTGGTGGGCGTGTCGGAAATGTGCTTGTACTTCGCCACATCGCCGGGGTTGTTCCAAGTGTCGCTGAACACGCGGCGGTCTACGTTGTAGGCAATGTTCACGTTCTCCACCCTGTCCACGAGGGTCTGGTTGTAGTAGTCGCCACCCATCTGGTAGCTGAACAGCAGGCTTAAGCCCGCCCCCTGATATTCACCGTTCAGTCCCAGCGTGCCGTGCACCTTCGGATTGGTGTCGCCGCTCGCCACATAGTCGTCGGTGGTGTAGTCGTAGGTTGTGGTGGTGCCGTCTTTCTTCAGAAACAGCTCGCGCCCCGTGGCGGGGTCGATGCCCAGCGAGCGGACGGCCCAGATTACGCTCATCGACTGTCCTTCCTCATAGCGGATGATGGGCGAGGTGGTGCCAGCTGCATCCTGCTCGCGATTGAAGCTGCTCAGGGCGTCGCTGATCTTCGTCACGCGGTTCTCGTTGTGGGCAATGCTGGCGGTGAGACTCATAAACGACTGTCCGCGCTGCAGGAAGCGCCAGCTGGCGGTGGCCTCCACGCCCCTGTTCTCCACGTTGCCCAGGTTCTCCATATACGAGGTGAAGCCTGTCGAGGTGGGTATCGTCATCGCTATCAGGGCGTCGCGTGTGCGGCTGTCGTAATAGTCGAATCGCATGTTCAGGCGGTTCCGGATGCCCAGGTCGAGGCCCACCGTGAAGTCGCCCGTCTGCTGCCATTTCAGGTTGTCGTTGGGCATGCCCATAAGGTAGGCGCCAGCAATGTTGTCGTAGACGATGTTGTCATAGAACTTATACGTGGCCTTCGCCTGATAGGGCGAAAAGTTCTGGTTGCCCGTCAGACCGTAGGTGATGCGCAGCTTGCACAGCGTCAGCCATTTGGCTTCGTCCATGAAATGCTCTTTGTGCAGGTTCCATCCCAGGCCCGCGCTCCAGAATGTTCCCCAGCGGTTGTCGCTTCCAAACACCGACGAGCCGTTGAAGCGCAGACTGAGGTCGAGCAGGTAGCGCTCGTCGTAGGAATAGTTCACCGCACCCGTCAGACCCAGCGAGCGGGTGGTGCTCTCCGACCCTGACGGCTTTCCTCCCTCCGCATACTGTTTGGCGAAGGTGATGTGGTCGACGTGGCTGTTGAGAAAGCCCCACGCTGTCATTCCCTCCGCCGTCGAAGTGGCGGTCTGCAGCGAGTAGGCGGCATTCGTCAGCAGCAGGTGTTTGTCCCAGCGGTGCGAGTAGTGGGCGGTGGCATCTAGGCTCAGGCTCTCGCTTTCGCCGTTGTTGATGTAGTAGCTGCCCCGCTGGAAGTAGCGGTCGCCCGTCCAGTCGTAGAAGCGGGTGTGCTCGCCCGGGTAGAAGTCCTCGCGCTTGTTGTTCTGATGGGTGTAGCCTAGGCGGGCCGTCAGGCGCAGGTCGTCGTTGGGGCGGTATTCCAGGTAGAAGTTCTCCGTCAGGCTGTTGTACTTCGAGAAGTTCTTCGTCCCGATGGTGGCGTTGTAGAGCGGGTTGTAATACGTGGTGGTGCTGCCGTTGGCTCCCGGCCAGGTGTATGTGCCCAGCACCTTCTGTGCCTTCCCGCTCTCGTCCGTAGGGCGGAAATAGGGGTTCACCGAGGTATAGTCCGAGAATGAGCCGTAGGGGCTGTCGTCGGCCCTGTTGCCAGCGATGGACAGCGAGTTGCGAAACATCCACTTCTTGTATCGGTACGACAGGTTGATGTTGCCCGAGACGGTCCTGCGGTCCGACTTCTTCATCACGCCCGTCACTTGGTTGTAGGCCAAACTGGCCGAGTAGCGCATTTCGGGCGTGCCGCCCTCCATATAGGCTGTGTGCTTGTGGCCCACGCCCGTGCGCAGTGGCTGCGACAGCCAGTAGGTGTCAACGCCTCGTGCTATGTCGGCGGCGATGGCGTTGCGCTGCTCGTCGAGCAGGGCCTGATAGTAAGGCACCGTCGAGGTGTAGCGCCCTGCGTTCTGCTCCACCTGCAGTTTCTCCTCGGCGTTGCAGAGGTCATAGGTGGTCAGGTCGGGAGCCTCGATGTTCATGTCGCCGGTGTAGGTGATGCGCAGACGACCAGCCTCGGGCTGGATGGTCTCCACCACGATGACGCCATTGCTGGCCTTCGAACCGTAGATGGCCTTAGCGGCACCGTCCTTCAGGATGGTGACCGACTTCACGCGGTTGATGTCCAGGTCGAACACCTGCTCTTGCGTCGTCTCAAAGCCGTCGAGGATGAACAGCGGGGCATTGGGGTTGCCCGTGTAGTCGCCCTGCAGCCCGCCGAACGAGGCATTGCCGCGGATGGTGATGTCCTGCATGTAGTTGGGGTTCGAGCCGTTGATGTTGTTCATGTCAATCACGAACGAGGGGTCGAGCGACTGCACGCTCTTCAGCAGGTTGCTGCTGCTTACCAGCTTCAGGTCTTCCTGCGAGTACGACGCCGTGGAGCCAGTGAACGTCGACGACTTATAGTCGAACAGACCCGTCACCACCACCTCGTCAATCTCGGTGTTCTCCTGCATCACGATGCGCTGGCCCGTATAGCTGCGGTTGCCTTCGTAGCGGCGCGTCCCCGTTTTCATGCCCACGAACGTGAAGTCGACCGTCGACACTTTCCCGCGTGGGATGCTCAGCGTGAAGCGGCCTTCGTCGTCGGCTGTGCTGCCTCCTTTTGTCTCGCGAACGCGAATGGCGGTGCCAGGCAGCGCGTTGCCCTGAGTGTCGCTGACGGTGCCTTCCACCAGCACTATGTCGCCTTTCTCCTCTTGTGGCGTCACGCGTTGCATCGGCACGGATTTAGGCTTCTCGCCGTCGTCCTGTGCCGTTGCCGTCAGGTTCACTGCCAGCGCCGTCAGCATCAATATGATGATTCTCTTCATAAGTTTTTGCTTCATAAAAGCATGAATATGGGTGCAAAATTACACATTTTTCGCGAAAAAACAAGCAAAATGGCAAAAAAGACCAGTAGCCGCTATGAAAGATGTAAGTCAGGGGCATTTCTTCTCCTCAATAATTTCACCAGATGGCGTAATCAAAAAGGCCTTACGGCAATCCAGGTCTGCAAAAGACTTTTTTATGACAGCCTTCTTTTTCTGCTTTGTATGGCCAAAGACTTGATAGATTCCGTTGAATGATTTCGACTTTTTGTGTTCGTCCAAGTCTGCCCACAGACATGACCCTGCCTCCGCTTCACCTCCACGCCGCTTGGTAACTTCCATCAGTGCATCATCTATAAAGGCTCCAAATGTTTCCATATCGCTCATCTTGGCGTTTAGGGCATTACATACGGACACGATATCAGTAGGCGTATCTGGAAAAAATTTCTTCCACCAAGACTCAACTATTCCTGCATGAGTGAAGATGAAGGCTTTTCCGTTCATCTCTGCTTGTGAAGCCATTGAGAACAGAGGCAGATTGTCGACGAGTAGCTGGTGAATGTATTCAGCATGGAGTGTGTCTTTTCTACTGAACTTATAGAAATTGTCAAGATAATGAATCTCGTGATTGCCTATAAGTAGTGTGACCCTATCCCTGTTTGTCTGTTTGAAAGCTATGATGTCTTTGAAATTAGCCAAGGCTTCGTCTGGCGTGATATTCTCACTGGCGTATGGATCCAGGTAATCTCCTAGGAAAACGACGGGCAAGGAAGGATGCTTGTCTACTGCCTCTTTCCAGTACGTCCGTCCGTGTATGTCAGGGATTACAAGTATCTGTGCTGATATACATAAGGCAAACAGCAGCGCATAGCTTATTGTAATGATCTTCTTCATACCATGATTAATTTGGCAATTAAATGTCGATGGCTGTTAGAGCGCATGGCCGCCTGATACCTTTATAACCTGCCCTGTCAGCATCTTTGCCTTATCGCTGGCCAGAAACAGGATGGTTTCAGCAATGTCCTGTGGTTGGATCAATTTGCCCATCGGAATCAACGGTATGACTTCTTTTGCAAAGTCATCATCAATCCATCCGGTCTGAGTCGGACCAGGAGCCACACAGTTCACAGTAATACCATACTTAGCCACTTCAAGGGCGATGCTGCGGGTGAGTGCTTCCAAGGTAGCTTTGCTGGCTCCGTAGGTAATCTGTCCTGCAAAGACCTGTGCTGCATCGGTGGAAAGATTGATAATTCTGCCGTAATCGCCATGATGCTTGATGAATTCATGTGTCATCAGAATACTTCCACGAACATTTACGGCAAAGGTATCGTCAATCACATTCTGAGTGATTTTCTCGATGGTGTCAAGTCCATCCATATCGCCATCTGCCGCATTGTTGACGAGAATATCAATTCTTCCGAATCGTTCCAGGACTGTGGAATAGATATCCCTTACAGATTGCTCATTGGAAATGTCGCTCTCGATAATCAGATAGTCAGCATTCATGTCGTTGAGTTTGCTTTCCACGACATCTGCATTCCCTGCATTTGCCTGGAAGTATCTGTCAGCCCCGTTCCTGTCAGTCTTTGTCTCGTCGAAGGTCCTTGGGATTCTCTTATAAACCAAGACCACCTTAGCCCCTTCACGAGCAAATGCAAAAGCTGTGGCAGCTCCAATTCCCTGTGGGTTGTTCGCTCCCGTAATCAGGGCGACTTTGTCCTTTATTCCGTAATCAACCATATCATTCAACTCGATATTTGAGGTAGTCTTACTTCAATTCAATATAGTGAGGGACAATGTCCTCATAATGCCCATCATTCATGCGGAAACCGCAAGGGATGGTGCCAAGCCGATGGAATCCCACTCGCTCATAGAGGTGCAAGGCATGGGTGTTGGTGGCAACAACGGCATTGAACTGAAGGATGCTGAATCCATGCGCTGCTCCTTGTTTCAGAGAGTCCTTTACCAGCTTTTCGCCGATGTGCAGCCCTCTTTGTCCTTCCTTCACGGCATAGCTTGTATTGCAGATATGACCGCAACGCCCAATATTGTTCGGATGAAGGATGTACAGGCCGACAATTTCGGAATTCTCTGTATCGACAGCAATCCCGGTGTACGTCTGAATAGTAAAAAAGTCATTGGCAGTTTCCTCCGTCAATTCCTCTTCTTGTGGGAATGCGACACCCTCGCGGACTACAGTATTCCATATCTCCATTGCTTCTGGCATATCTGCCAAAGTATATTTCCTAACAATTATCATTTTAGAAAAGTTTGAAAGTCCCTCGGTAACGATTAAAAACGTTGGGCAGTAGCCGCCATCTTTCTCTTCGCCCCTTGGGTTATTGATATGTAATCTTCTGAATGATTTGGCCAGGGTCGACGATGGTGATGGTGATGGTGTGCTGTGGCCGAGCGGTGTCGAGTGGCAGTGTGAGCAAGAACTCTTTACGGTTTTCGAGCACTTGCAGCTTCCACTCAGGTCCCCATTCCTTGAATTTGTTCTCGCAGATGGTGGGTGTGCCACCATCCACGCTCACGGCGAAGCGGTTGCTGAGGTCGGTGGCGACGGGCCACAGGGGAACTACGGAGATGCAGAGCGAGATGGACTCAGCATTCTTGGGCAGTGTGCCGGCAGGGATGGCGATGTCGATGCTGGCAGGTTTGTTCAAGTCGAGCGGCTGCCCCAACTGCAGGGCTTTCCAATCGGTGCCAATACCGTCGAGCAGACGGAAAGGCGCTCCGACGGTGAGCGACGCCAAGTCGATTTGGTGTCGCAGCTCGGGATGCCTCTGGCTGTCGGGCAAACGATAAGCCTTGGTGGGCTTGTCGGTGTATTCCGGCATCTGGTGGTAGCGAGCCGTATAGCCTGGTGGCACTTGCGAAATCATTTGGTTCCACTTGCCATCCAATTGTGTGTTGTAGCGCTCCATCAGCCGTTCTATCTGTCGGCAGGCTTCTTTCGACAGCTCGGCATAGACGGCGTTGCCCGTTTCGTGGTTCCTCTGAGCATAGAGGAACTTGCGGTTCATCTGGTAGGCGGAATGCACGGCATAGCCCAGCATCTCGAAGAGGGCGGGGCGCTGCTCGGATGTCAATTGGCACTCGATGGCGTCGTAGGCGTCGCAGATGTTTTGGTAGTCGGTGAGCCGCTGCTGCGCCGTACCCGTCAGGAACGAGAAGTCGGTGTCGTGCAGACGGTTGTTCTCGTTGCTGTCCCACTCCATCTCATAACCCATGAATTCGGGCTTGCGTTGCCAAGCCAGCCGATAGTAGTTGTCGAGGATGAACTGGAACGTTAGCAGGTGCTCCTGTCCGAAGAGCTTGGCCAGCCATTGGGCTTGACAGGTGTTTGCGTTGTCGTAGCCGAACGATTGGAAGTCGTAGGCCATGTCGAAGAACATCTGCATCTCTATCTCCATGGGCTTAATGTCGCCCACGTTGAGCAGCCAGTAGCGGTCGGCACCGGCGGAATATGCCTTCAGCAGCTCTTCGTACATGAGCATGGGGGCGGTGGTGGCAATCCACAGGTTGTCGTGGGGTGTGCCCAGATAGGAGATGTGATAGTACACACCGCTGTGACCGCTACGCCGCTGCTCTGCCGCATTGCTCACGCGCTTCATGTAGCCGTAGTTGTCGTCGGGCCACACCAGGGTGATGTCGTCGGGCACGCGCAGCCCGGCGTCGTAGATGTCGAGCGTCTCTTTGTAGGGTACGAAGATTTGTGGCAGTTTGGTGGCTTTTCGGCCTTTGTATTTTTCCAGTATTTCGCGCTGGTTGGCAAACACCTTTTCCAGCGTGCGAGCGCGGTCGGTGGGGTCGGTGCTTCCCTTCATTGCCTCGTCGTGCAGTCCGCGCATGCCCATGGTGTAGATGTTGTCGAAGGCGGCGGTCTCGCGTATGCGGTCGTCGAGCTTCTTCAGGATAGTAGCGCTGTTGGTCTCGTAGTTCCACTCTCCGTCGCGGTCTTTGTTCCACTCCGACGGCGCGGCGTTGTTGAAGAGCAGTGGCTCGCAGTGGCTGGTGGTGATCATGATGCCCCACTTGTCGGCCATCAGCTGGCTCTCTGGGTGGCTGTAGAAGGCGCCTGTGCAGCTGTGCATGGCAGGAGCCAGCATGTTTCCTTTCAGGCGCAGGATGAGTTCGCACACGCGGTCGTAGGTCTTGGGGCCTATGTCGCCCAGCTCTTTCTCGAAGTTCTGCGCCGCCCACGTTTTCAATCCCCAGTCTTCGTCGTTGATGAAGATGCCGCGATACTTCACGCTGGGCGAGGGGCTGACGCAGTTCTCGGCATAGTGGAAGACGCTGCTGTTGGTCTTGTCTATGGGCACGTCGGCAAACCAGTACCAGGGATTCACGCCTATGGCCTCGCTGACGTGCAGCGTGCCGTAGGCCAGTCCACGGGCATCCGAGCCGGTGATGTAGAGGTTGCCGCCGCTGGTGTCGATGGCATAGCGCTCCCAGGTGTTGCGCAGTTCGCGGTGGCGGCCCGTCTGCTTCACCGTGCCCAGGTAGACGCTAGGGGTGCCCACCTTCCGCGTACCGATGGGTGGCCTTGTCCCTGTCACGCGCTCAATGTCGTCGGCCAGCACTTGCGCCATCTGCTTCACCAGCGGTGCGTCACTTTCGTTGTAAACGATGGTAGCCTTTGTCAGGTCTACGGTGGCATTGCGCTCTTGGCCGATGGCCCATGCAGCCATCAGGAGCCATACCATGCAAAGGGTCAATCTCCTTTGAACTGTGAATATCTGTCTGTCCATATTTTTGGCTACAAAGATACTCATTTTTCGGTAGAAAAAAGTGATGAATATCAACTTTTTAATTGGTGAGCATCAGCTTTCTTGCCCAAATAGCACAAAATTTCCTTCCAGATGGTTGTTTTTGAACGTTTTTTACTATTTTTGCGGCGTTTTTTAAAGATTGTTCAGATTGATTCAGCCATTAAAATGAGAGTTAAGAAACAGACATTGTTGGCCGACGCCGTGGTTCGCTAACTCATTACCGCAGTCATTTTTACCAGTGGCCTCATACTGGCCTCATGTAGCGATGATAATGATGATTCGGGGGCATCAAGCACCGTCAAGGTGGAAGCGCAGTTGCAGAAGATGACGCTGCGCGAAAAGGTGGGACAACTGTTCTTCGTACGTCCCGAGGTGCTTGACACCACCATCCATTATGGCCATACAGGCGGAATAGATTCCAGTACCGTAGACCTCACACAGATCAGGCTACATGCTGTGAACGCCACGATGCTGGCCGTGAACGAGAAATACCCCGTGGGCGGCATCATCCTCTACGCCCACAATATTGAAGACGAGGCGCAGCTGGCGACCTTCATCCCTCAAATCCGTCATCTGAAAGGCTCGCCCTTGCTCTGCATCGACGAAGAGGGAGGACGTGTGGCACGCATCGGCAACAATCCTAATTTCAACGTGGAGAAATTTGTGTCGATGGATTCCATCGGCCAGACAGGCGACCCTGCCAATGCCTACCACTGTGGCAACACCATTGGCGCCTATCTCAAGCGGTATGGCTTCGACATCGACTTCGCCCCAGTGGCCGATGCGAACACCAATCCCGAGAACATCGTCATAGGCAAGCGAGCCTTTAACGACGATCCTGCCGTGGCCGCCCCGATGGTGACCAACTACTTGCAGGGCTTGAAGGATGCCGGCATCACCGGCTGTATCAAGCACTTCCCTGGTCATGGCGATACCAAGGCCGACACCCACTACGGCTACGCCCAGAGCTTGAAGACTTGGGATGAGATGATGAACTGCGAGATGATTACCTTCAAAGCAGGCATAGAGTGGGGGTGCCAGCTCGTTATGACCGCCCATATCGGTACGCCTAATGTTACTGGAACGGATATTCCGGCCACCATGTCGTCGGTCATCTTGCAGGACCTGCTGCGCGGTGCGCTGGGCTATCAGAACATCATCATCACCGATGCTATGGAGATGGGGGCCATTACGCAGCAGTACACCAGCGCCGAGGCCGCTGTGGGCTGTATAGTAGCCGGTGCCGACATCGTTCTTGGTCCGCAGAATTTCATCGAAGCTTTCGATGCCGTGGTGAAGGCTGTAGAGAATGGCGTCATCACCAAGGAACGATTAGACCAAAGTGTCCGCCGCATACTGAGACTCAAAGAAGGAAAAGGGGAGATTTTCTGAAGCTTTCAGTAGGCTCTCTGTAAGGGGGTTACGCCTTTCTGAATTTTGGTAACGACTTTTTGAAAAACGGTAACGACTTTTGAAAAAATCTCGTACGACATTTTTTTGCACCTGACAGAGGTCAGAATCGTCGCACCCTGAATGGCTGTCTTGTTGTATTGCTGTCCGCTAAAAATCGGTTTAGCGGACAGCATTTCGACTCAGAGCGAAACACCTTCAGTCAAGGGCACAAGAAAATCGGCAGCGAGAACAAAAAAGAGGTGAACACCACGGATGGTGTCCACCTCTTACTCTTATTAAAAAGGGTAGGCGGAATTACTCCTCAACCTCTTCTTCCACTTCCTCAGCGGCCTCTTCGAGAGCCTCCTCAACCTGAGCCTGAATCAGGGCAGCAGCCTTCTCGCAGGTCTCGTTGAACTTGTTGGTCATGGTGGTCAAGCTGTCAGCAATCTCCTTTGAGTACTGATCCTGATACTTGGTCATCTCCTGAACAGCAGCCTGGAAATCCTGAACGGCAGCCTTGTAATCCTCAACAGACTCGAACTCGTCAACGGCCTCAATGGTGCAAACGCCAGCAGCCTTCTCCTTAACGACATTCCATGCCTTCTGAGCCTCGGGACTCATTGACTTACCACAAGAAGCAAAAATCATAGAACCGGCAACAATTGCCATGAAAAACATTTTTTTCATTTTTGTAAAAATATTAAATTAGTGATACAATAAAAATTTCGTGATATGATAAGCGGGTAAAGGATTACTCCTCAACCTCTTCGCCTTCAACTTCTTCTTCCTCGGCAAGCTCCTCTTCCACGCTGGCCTTGATCTTCTTGTCCATCTCAATCATGGTCCGAGTCATTGCAGCAAAGCTGTCGGCAACTTCCTGAGTGACCTTTCCGTCAAAGTCTTTGCCGAACGCCGTACCAGCATTCATAGCAGCGTCGAAAGCAGCCTCGTATTCCTCAAGGCTCTCAAACTTCTCAACAGCCTCATCGGTAGAAACGGCGGCAGCCTTCTCCTTGAAGTCATTCCAAGCACTGGTAGCCTCGGGGCTCATCTTAAAGCCACAAGAAGCAAACACCATTGAACCGGCAACAAATGCCATGAAAAACAGTTTCTTCATTGTTTCAAAAACTTGATTAATTCTTTGGATTAAAACTATGCTTTTATATATGCTTTCTCTCTCTTTAAAACTATGAACCCTCACGGGCTCATAGTCCATTATTGTTTCCAGATCACTGAAAATCTTTCATTCGGGGTGCAAAGGTACGGCTTTTGTTACATATAACCCCAAAAAAACATTAAAAAATCAAAAAATAATGTGAAAGTATCAAAAATACACTTTTTCGTTACATTTTTAGACCCCATTTTCTACCATTTGAGCCTACGCAAAACACCTTGCGGGCCTACGCAAAATGGAATCCATTGTTTAGTTTTTGTTTTCCTTCCCTAAATAGTCGAAAATATCGATGGTTCCTGTTTCTTCTTTGATGTCAAGCGATGGAACATGCTCGACAATCCTTGTGGTGCCGCTGGCTTTGTCAACATAAAAGTTCACCAATGCACCTGTATAGCTACGGAATACCACTTGATAGGCAGAATCGGTCTCTTCTCCCATTTTCAGGCCCATGATGGAAGAATTCTCTTTGGCTATGCTCCAGTCATACGCACTATGGCAGTAGTTGTTCACTGCTTCATAGGCCATTTCAGCGGTTATCTTGCTCTTTGACTCATTGCTGCCACATGAGCATAAAAACAAAAATGACGATAACAATAAGATCGAAAGGTGTTTCATAAAAAGTTATCTTACTTCTTCTAATTTTCCTGTTTCAGAATCAATAATGAATCCACGAACTATAATGTCCTTGGGCACAAGTGGATGGGTCTTGATGGTCCCAACGGTCTTGCGGACAGATTCAGGTGTGTCCTTGAATCCCTCCAGCCAGTGATGCAGGTCGATTCCGCATTTCTGGATGGTGTCAAGCGTTTCGTCCGTTACGCCACGGGCTATCATCTCGTGGTGGAAGTGGTCGAAACTCATGTGGCAGGCTCCACAATGAGAGTGGGCTACCACCATAATTTCCTCTACGCCCAGCTCGTAGATAGCGACGATGAGACTGCGCATGGCTGAGTCGAAAGCCGAAATCACCAAGCCTCCTGCGTTCTTGATAATCTTCGCATCACCGTTCTTCAAACCAAGTGCTGCAGGGAGCAGTTCGGTCAGTCGGGTGTCCATACACGACAGCACTGCCAACTTCTTGTCGGGGTACTTGCTGGTCAAATACTTCTCGTAGCCCTTTTGTTCTACGAAAGTCTGGTTGTAGGCAATAATCTGGTCAATCATAAGCCAATTATCTTAAACAATGTTGTAATAACAGGGCAAAATTACAAAATTTGCTGCAGATTTATTAAATTTGCACCACAGATTTAGGATTGTTTATAAAATGATACAAGGAAAAGACTTAGCAAGCAAAGCGTCTCGGTGGGCCGAGCGCGGACAGTCGGAGGAATATCGGCGCGAAGAGCTGGTACGGAAGATAGAACATGCGGTAGAGAGCCTGACTCTTCAGGAACTCGAGGCTTTGTATTATGACCTTTCAACGAAAAACTACATAAACGACCAATATTAGCATGAGCTTAGCATTGTTGCGGAACAGTTGGAGACCTGCCCTCCCCTTAGTCCTACTGAAGATATTTGTTCTGGCTATACTTATAGGCACGACGATCTTTTGCCACGCTAAAAACGTGGTGGCAATGATGCCGCAGAATGGTGCAACAGACGTGAACATCGATACCCATCTGGTATTGTATATGGAAGAGGAGGCAACCGTTGGGAACTGCGGCTTCATATCGGTCTACGACCGCAAGACGGGAAAACTGGTCGACCGTCTCGACATGAGCATCCCCGCAGGGCCCGCAAAACCCCAGCCCAGCAATCCGAATGCCGTCTACACGCCCATACCCTATAAATATAAGGTGCAGCGCATCACCAACCGCAACACCAAGGCGGGAACACCGTCGGGAGTGAACGCCTGGGACAAGGGCAACTATCAACTCGACATCATAGGAGGCTTCTCCGACGGTTTCCATTTCTATCCCGTTATTGCGCACGCCAAGCAGTTGACCATCTACCTGCACCATAACATGCTGGAGTATGGCCACGAATACTACGTCACCATCGAGAAAGGCGTGATTGAGGGCTTCGACGGCATAAAAGGGAAGAACGCCTGGACGTTCCGCACGAAGGACAAGGCTCCCGACTCCACGTTGCGGCGGCTGACGGTGGCGGCAGACGGCACTGGCGACTTCTCCACCATCCAAGGAGCGATGGACTTCATCCCCGACTCGTTGACATCGGAGCAAGAACGCTATACAGTATTTGTCAGAAACGGCGACTACGAGGAGCTGGTGTACTTCCGCAACAAGCGCTTCGTCACCATCGAAGGCGAGAGTCGCGACGGCGTGCTGATTCACTATCCCAACAACGAAGTGTTCAACCCGCATCCCGCCGACATCAAGACCAACGAGGTGCGCGGCACCTTCCCATCACGGCGTGCCGCCTTTGCCGCCGATAACTGCAGCGACCTCATCTTCCGTAACCTTACAGTGAAGACCGACTGCAAAGGACAGGCCGAGGGGCTGCTGGTCAACGGCGAGCGCAACTTCTTCGACAATATTCACATCATCGGCGACGGCGACGCGCTGCAAGCCAACGGCAGCTGCTATTGGCAGAACTGCCGCATCGACGGCGGCGGCGACACCGTGCTGGGGCGCGGCCCCTCGTTCTTCAACCATTGCACCATCACCAGCCACGGCGCGTTCATGTGGATTCGCAACACGGAGGAGAACCACGGCAACATCTTCGTGGACTGCCATTTCAAGGGACTCGGCAACTATGCAGAACTGGGTCGACTGCCCAACAACAAAGGCAAGAACTACCCACATGCCGAGTGCGTGCTGCTGAACTGTACGCTGGAGAACATCCCTGTCGCAGGATGGGGCGTCGTGCACGAGGATGCCAGGACGGCAACCCTCCTGGAGTTCAACAGCCACGACGCAGAGGGGAATCCTGTTGACCTGAGCAAACGCAACCCGCTGATGCGCCAGCTCGATCCCATCCGCGACGCAGAGCTGATAGGACGCTATTCCGACAGCCGCTGGGTGCTGGGGTGGTGACAAAAAATCATCTTTAGACTGGTATTCTTATTTGTTTCATTCCAAAGCAGTCTTTAAGATATTCTTTAAAAGATAGGTGGCATTCTGGTTTTGGGCTACACCCTCGGAGAGCCGATAGGTATAGGTGATTTCGTCTGACAATTGGATTTCAAAGCAGTAATTGTGGAAGCGGTCGGTAGGCTCTTGCTCCATCTTGGAAAGTTCTTGCGTCCCGCTGGTGGCAATCGGCTGAAGGCCGAGCTCGAGGTCGTGGGTGGCGATAATACCCGTAATGGGGAGTTCTGAAATGGACTGGAGGAACAGCCGGGAACCATTGAGTTTATCGAGCGAGTTTGTGCCCTTCAGTATCTCGTCAAGGATGATAAGCGTGTGACGGTTTTGTCTGCATGTCTCTATGAGCTGTTGCAACCGTAGCAGTTCGGCATTGAAATAGCTGATGCCATGGGCGAGGTCGTCGGTGGTGCGCATACTACTGAACAGCGAGAAGAGCGAAACACGAAGTCTTTCTGCAAAGACTGGCATACCGCAACAGGCCAGCACATAGTTGATTCCGATGGAGCGAAGGAATGTACTCTTGCCCGCCATGTTTGCGCCCGTAATGATGTAATAGTGCTGGTCGGAAATGGCGAAGTCGTTGCGCACAGCCTTCTGGCCAAGGAAAGGATGATAAAGTCCGTGAGCCTCATAGACCACCTCGTCGGTATCCACCAATTCCGCATCCGTGGTCTCAGGCTCGTTGTAGCGGAACGTGGCCATCGACACCAGCGCGTCGAAATGGCTGACAGCATCAATCCAGTCCTCTATGCGCATCATGTAGCGATCTTGCCAAAGCAGGAACCGTCGCACAATGAAATAGTCTGCCAGATAGAGAGCATTGGATATGGGAACCCAAACCTCGTTACGCTGGTCAAGGTCGCTGATGATGCCCTTCAACAGCCGGAAAGACTTTAGGGCATCCTGCTCGTCGGCAGACAACTTTCCGATGACGTCACGCCCTTCCCGGCTCTTCAAATCGGACGTGACAATCTGCATAATCATACTGACGTATGTCCCTAATCGTGGAAGGATGATGTTGATGCTTTGATAGATACGTTTCAGGGTACGACCAAAAAGAAGATAGACGACCATAATCTGCAACAGCACCCAAAGCATGGGGAGCGAACCCGACAGCGGGCCAAATATGGCTCCAGCCAACAAACCATAAAAGACAATGATACTGCCTACCGCTGCAATATAGGTGAGCTGATGAGCAGCCAGATGAGAGACATGCAACTGCTGCACCTCATGCAGCGCCTCCTTAATGGCAGTAGTATTTATCTTTTTGCCTCTGCCTTGCGCAAGAAATGCCGTACGCAACGACTCTTTTTCCGTTAATTCACGGATAGCCTCCCGACGTCTCTCTATCTCGCCGATACTCCGCACCCGTGTCTCAGCCAACTCTTTTGCCAGAAAATCGCTGCCGCCAGTTGTGACAGTTCGGTTCATACGGTTGAACAGCGACTGCGGCCCAAAAATGTCGAGGTCGAGCGTAAACTCATGGCGTGGATCCACATATTGCTCGCCCGAAGGGAATTCCGAGAAGTCGCCGTTGAGATTGGCCACCTCTTTCTGATAGACACTGCGGATGCTCTCCTTCTGTTCCGACAAACGACTATTGATGCTGTCTTTCCAACGGATTGCCACGTATGCGGCAACGAACAATGCTGCCACCACCAACGCAACAATGCTGCTCCACATTGTAAAAGCCACAATGCAACCAATGGCCAAGGCGATGGTCGACAATTCTAGAATTACTACCAGTCGGTTATGCTTGTTCAACTGAATGATTTCGTCCGTCAGCGTCTTGATACGCTCCGTATATAGTTCCTTTGGATTCATACTTATTTGTCACTAAACCGCCACAAAGTTACAAAAAGCCACACAAAGAAACCCTCGGCAAACCCGAAAATCGGATGCCGAGGGTGAAAGTTTTAACCCAGGTAAATAGTTTTTTGTAAATTTTGTGGCTAATCTTTGCCGAAAGAACTATAATTTACGGACTCATTGGACTATAAGGACCGTCCTTCCAGTCCGCAAAGTCCGTAGAAAAACACGGGCGGATTCCTGCGTTATTGGGCGCGGGCGCCACCCCTTTTTTCCTATTCAACGGCACAGCAAAAAAAACCGTACGAGATTTTTTCAAAAGTCGTTGACTTTTTTCAAAAAATCGTTACCAAAATTTTGGGTAGTGGCTACCGCTTTCAGTCAACGGTTAAAAACATGCCTATATACGGTCAGTCTTCATTGAAGAACGTGCCAATAGGCATGGCGGTTTCCTCGGCTATACAGCAATTGAAGCGCTCACGGCTGCAGTGTTCGCGGGCAAACATGGCCTTGGTGCCTGCCTCCGTCTGCTGGAACTCCAGATGTTCGTCGATGGCAAAGGAATGGGCCATCGTCTCAACATCCAGGTTGTCCGTGCCAATGAGCGTGAACGTCCAGTTCTGTTTTTTCAGCTTCTCAATCATCGTGCGGATCATTTTCAGTGTCCATTCCTCACTGCTGTTCTCCTCGCCGTCGGTAATGATTGTCACCAGCACGTTGTCGCCGTCCTCTATCTGGGCATTGACCTTCGAGATGGCCTTTCCCATCGCATCGTAAAGGGGAGTGCCTCCACCAGGATTATAGGCTTTCCAGTCGAGGTCCTTGGTTTGCGAGGCAGGAGCGTTGTCGTAGTGCCATGTGGTGTGCCCAGTGTCGAAGGTGACAAGTGTCACTCGTTGCTCTTGGTCGGGAAACTTCTCCTGCATTTGACGGACGGTCTGGAGGGTTTCGTTCATGCCCATAAAGGCCTGTTTGTGGATGATGGACATAGAACCACTCTCGTCCACAATAATAAGGTTGAACACGCGCTTGGCTTGTGACTTGGTTTCATCCTGCTTCTTCATAATGGCTACTTTTTTTTGATGGTGAATACGCTTGTTTTAGACATGTCTTTATCTTTTAAAAGAAGCTTTTCGGAAAAAATTAAGCTCATCTCAAATTATTTTCGTATTTTTGCAAAAAAATAATAGAGGATGTACCACAAGCTATCTGATGACGATATTCTAAAAGGTTTTCGCAAGGGTAATGCCGACATTATCCGTGAGTATTTCTATGGGTACTGCTTGGCGGGCTACAACATCTTCGACCAGCGTTATCAGCTCAGGGGGAAAGAGAACCTGGACTTTATGTCACTGGCTCACCAGTATGCCATCTACTTGATGGAACACGACTGGAAACCACTGGAAGACCATTCGCCAGAGGTGAGTCTGAAGACCTGGCTCATCGGCGGGTTCCGCTATATAGTGCTCGATGCACTGAAATGGTATCGCAAGGAGTACGGCAGCATCTCCTTCGAAGATTACCTGCAGTCGTTCGACATGGCTAGTGACAACCTGCGCCTTCAATTTAACCGCACGGTGGAGGACATCTGTGACCATACACCACTGAGCCGACAGGACAGGCTCATCATCACCATGATGCTGCTGCGAGGGTTCAAGGGCAAGGAGGTGGCAACGCAAGCTGGTATTACAGCTTCGGCTGTCTCGCAACGATACAAGAAGCTGAAGAAGGATGTGATTATTCCTTACTTCCGCAAGAATTTCGACATGGACCTGGATATGACGGAGGTGATGGACGAGCGGGCCATTGCCTACGGAAAAATGGAAGAGGCTGCGATGTCCATGCCAGCATCGAGGGAAAGCGGGATTTACCTGGAAAAGGACTATATGGAAAAAGAAGAAACATATATGGAAAAGAAGAGAACAACACCAGCGTTTATCACAGAACTGCAGTCCGACGAGATATTCGTGTTCGGCAGCAATCTCAGAGGTATGCACGGCGGAGGGGCAGCCTACATCGCCTACCGCAAATTTGGGGCCATTATGGGGCAGGGCGTGGGTCTGCAAGGCCAGAGCTATGCCATCCCAACGATGCAGGGTGGGGTAGAAACCATCCGTCCGTATGTAGACGAGTTCATCCAGTTCGCCAAAGAGCATCCCGAACTGACATTCCTCGTCACCCGCATCGGCTGTGGCATCGCAGGATTCACCGACGATGATATCTCTCCACTGTTCGTGGAGGCTCACAACGTGGATAATATCGTTCTGCCACCGAATTGGTGACCGCGATGTAATGTCTTGGCGGTGCTGACATGTTTCATCTTTGAAAGATTTGCAGGATTATTTGCAAAAGGAATCAATAACAAGACCAATGAACATTGACGGTCAAAACATTTTTCTTCGAGCTATTCGTAATGAACATGTACCATCAGAGGATGACTCATATCCATTCAATCTCCCCATCGTACGCAACTTGAAGACCTTAGTTTTTTCAAAGAGCGTTACTTATATCGTGGGAGAAAATGGCTCGGGAAAATCTACTCTCCTCGAAGCTATTGCTACTCTACTTGGATTGAATGCTGAAGGTGGAAGCCGAAACTTCAACTTCAGGACGCAGGAAACTCACTCTTCCCTCTATAAAGAGTTGCGTGCTGTCAGAGCAGACTTAAACTACAGAAACGCATTCTTCTTCCGTGCTGAGAGTTTCTATAACGTAGCCTCTGAAGTGGATAGAATTGCTCAAGATGATAGGCGGATGTTGGATAGCTATGGAGGCTTCAGTCTTCATGAACAATCACATGGCGAAAGTTTTATGGCCCTATTTACGAACAGACTTAAGAATAAAGGGCTATACATTTTTGATGAACCAGAAGCAGCTTTATCCTATATGAACCAGCTTAGATTCTTGGTCTGGATGAAAGATGCTGTATCCGAAGGCTCACAAATCATTATCTCAACCCACTCTCCCGTAATTCTCGCATATCCAGATGCGGAGATATACGTTGCAGAAGATGGTGTACTGAATAGTACCTCTTACAATGACTGTTATATCTTTCGTGACATGTTGGCATTCGTAACAAACAAAGACTTGGTAATAAAAGAATTGTTGTCCAAGTAAACTGTGGGGGAAAAGCAGAAGACACGGGAATGCTTGATTTCCCGTGTCTTCCGAGGAGATTTTGTGTAGCTTGTTACATCCAGCGGGGAGCGCCGGCCTTGGTGTCCTTCACGTTGTCGTTCTGCACAGTGAAGTCGCCCTTGGCGGCATCCTTGAACTGCGGGTCGAGATTCTTTCCCTTTTCGTCGAACCAAGAGATGGAGGCGTCGGCAGTGGCGCCAGCTTCGATGAGGTTCTCGGTGTTGAAGTAGACGTTGTTCTCGAGCGTAGGCTCCTGGTCGGTCTTGCTCTGGTTGGCAAAGCCGCGCTTGTAGTTGGTGCCCACCATGATGTTGTTGGTGTAGGTGATCTTGTTGCCTACGAAGCGGATGTAGAACACGCGGTAGTTGGCACCGCCGCTACCCACGTTGTAGAAAGTGTTGTGGTCGACGGTGATGACGGGCGTGGCGCTGACAGCCTCGGAAGCATCGTCCATGCGGAAGATGTCGCGTTCCTTGGCACACTCGTAGATCGTGCTGTTCTTCAGGTTGAAGGTGTTGTAGCCACCCTTGCGGCTATCGAAGAAGTCGCCGCCCGAGCACTCGATGTTGCTGATGACGCAGTTGTCGATGTTGATGGTGTTGACAACGATGGCCACGTTCAGGTAGAAGAATCCCTTGGTGTAGTTGCTGATTTCACTGTTCGTGATGTTCAGGTGGTCGAGGTTGGTCTCGCCATTGAAGTTGAAGCACTGTCCACCATCGGTGCCCGTGCCGTCGAAGCTAACTTGGTCGATGTCGAGGTCTGCCTGCACTTCCACGCGTCCCTTGATGATGGGATGCTCGTTCTGGCGCAGTCCCTTGATGGCAATCTTCTTGGTAATCTTCAGTGCTCCACCGAAATCGGCCGGCTCGTCGCCACCCTTCGTCACACCATATTCGCCAGGCTCCAGGATGAGGCGGTAGCCCTCGGGGGCATTAGCCACAGCGGTGGCGATGTCCTCGCCAGCCTTCACTAGGATGTCGGTGTCGGCGAGGTCGATGCCAGTCTTGAAGCTAATCTTGCCGCGCGTCTTGCCACTGGCACGTGTCATCACGGCGGTGTAGTCGGTCTCAGGCGTCAGGCCTGTGATGGTGGCTGCTCCGGCAGCGATGTCGGCAGGGGTGATGTTGTATTCGATGTTGCCGGGGTTGAGGGTAATCTTGGCAGCTTCCTCGCCGGCAGGCCAGCGCAGCGTGACGGATGTACCCTTGATGTCTTCCTCAGCTACGGTCTTCAGGATTTGTTCTGAATCGGTCTTGGCGTAGGCCGTGCTCCACTTGGAATTGCGACTCTCGTTGCCATCGAGTGCTTGCACGCGGAAGGAGTAGGCGGTCTCGCCCTCCAGTCCCTTAATGGTGACTGGCACCTGGTCGGGGCCTACGGTGAACGACTGTACGGGGCTTCCGCTGAATGTAAGGCTGTCGTTGGCGAATACCTCGACATTGTAGGTGGTGATGCCCGGCAGCACGGTCCACGACAGTTCCACGTTGGTGCGGTTGCGCACGCTGGCTTTCATGTCGGTGGGCGAGAAGTTTCGGCCGTAGTTGATGCTGGTGATCTCGTCGTCGGGCTCACCGCAGGCAGCGAGCGTCAGCACTGCCACCCCAGCCATGATAAACTTGCTAAATATGTTCTTTTTCATAATGGTCAATTAATATTGTTCAATGTTCAACGTTCAATCCGACAGCTGGCCGTAGATGCCATCATTGTTGAGCATGTTGTTGCTACTGTTGATGAAGGTTTGCCAGATGGGCCACAGGCAGTGGGTGCTGGGCTGCACGGTGTAGAGTCCGTCGATGTAGGCGTCGGTGAGCACGTACTTGTCGCTGCTGACAAACCAGTTCTTCGACTCCCAGTCGGCCTTGATGAGGTCGGAGGGGCTATCTTCGCCCTTGTTCAGACCGTAAATCTGGATGGCGTTGGCGTCCTCGGCGTTGTTGATGTATGCCTTGTCGGGCAGTCCCTCGTAGGCTCCGGTGCGCTGCTGCAGTGCGCGCAGCTTGCTCTTGGCCTCCTCCATCTTCTTGTCGATGTTGCCCCAGCGCACCAGGTCGGGCTTGCGCAGTGCCTCACCGGCAAACTCCAGTGCACGCTGGTCGTAGATGCCCTCGCGGAAAGCTTCCTTGCTGGCAGTGTACTTTGCCTGAAGGGCGCTCACCTTTGCGGCGGGCAGGACACGGTCGAGCACGGGCTTCATGTAACCCCATGCCACCGATGTGTTGCCCAGTTCGTTCTCGGCCTCGGCAGCCATCAGGTAGACGTCGGCCAAGCGCATGTACTGGAAGTTCACACCGTCGTCGTTGGTCGAGGTGACGATGCGGTTCATCCACTCGTAGCGCAGCTTGCCGAAGCACCACTTGTTGATGGCGCGGAAGGTGACGTGTGCATTACCGTTGTTCAGCTCCTTGCTCCACTCGTAGGGCACGCAGGTGATGTCGCGGCGGATGTCGTCGGCATCGTAGTCGTAGTAGAGGTAGGCGATGGGTCCGTTCACGCCGCCCTGTGCCTGCTGGGTGTACTGGTCCTTGGAGTTGTGCTTCACGCCCCAGGTGTAGAGCACGCGTCCGCGGCCTGCCGAGAAGGGAATCTCCCAGAGGCTCTCGCCGCCGGCGGCGACGTTGTCCTGACAGAGCTTGATGAAGTTGTCCTTGAAGGCGCCGAGCGTGTTGCAGCCCTGCTTGATGATGTCCTCGCACTCCTGGCGGGCAATCTCGTACATCAGTTGCGGTGCCAGCTCAGGATCTTTCGACAGACGGTAGCCGTCGCCACGCAGTCCGTAGCCACCGGCATAGAGTGCCAGACGGGCACGCAGTGCCTTCACGAAGGCCTTGCTCACGCGCTCGGTGCTCTGCGTGATTTTGTTTTCGTTGGGCCAGTAGCAATAGTTCTCGGCCTCCAACAGGTCGGCCAGCAGCTGCTTGTAGATGACGTCGCGATTGGTGCGCGGCAGGTACATGTTGTCCGAGTTGTTGGGCTCGAAGCGTGCGGGCACGTCGCCCCATGCCTTGATGAGGTCGTTGTAGATGACGGCGCGCAGCGTCAGTGCTTCGCCTAAAAGCTGAGCCATGTCCTTGTTGGTCTCGATGTTGCCGAAGCGGCGCAGTCCCTCGATGGCGAGGTTGGCGCGCTCGATGCCCTCGTAGAACTTGGCATAGGCGTTGTTGTCGGTGTTCATCTGTCCGTTGGTGGGCGATGTGTTATAGTCCCACAGGTCGTTCTTGTTGTCGTCGCCGGCTTTGGTGACGTCGGGCGAGTTGCCCACCTCCACGTCGGTGTTCACGCCATAGTAGGGCAGGAATCGTCCGCGGTAGGAGTTGGTCTCACCGAAAGAGACGTGAATGGACATGACCTCGGCTTCGGCCAGGGAGTAGGTGGAGTAGACCGTCTCACCGTCGAGCGAGGAAATGCTGGGGGCGTCCATGTCGCACGAGGTGAACGCAACGAGCGACAGGGCCATCATGGAAAGTTTTATCTTGTTTTTCATCTTATGTTTCCTCCTTTAAGTTTAGAAATTCAAATTCAGTCCAACGACGAATGAGCGGCTGCGGGGATAGCCCGAGTAGTCCACATTGGGAGTGAGCTGGTCGCGGCGTATGCAATCGGCTTCGGGGTCGTAGCCCTCATAGCCGGTGATGGTGAACACGTTGTAGGCAGTGACGTAGCATCGCAGACTGTTGATGCCAGCGCGTTTGGTCAGCTTGGCGGGGATGGTGTAGCCCAGCGACAGGGTGTTCAGGCGCAGGAACGAGGCGTCTTCCACAGCCCAATCCGTAAGAATCATCTTGCTGGTGTAGGGGCTCCACATGGTGGTGTTGCGGTTCAGTTCGGCCAGACGGTCGGGGTCGTTGCTCAGCAGTCCGGTCACAGGGTCAAGGTTGGTCCAGCGCTTGCCAGCTTCCATGTCGCTGATCATGTTGCGATATTGGTACTTACCTGTCTGTGTGTACATGATCTTGTTGGCGTTGTACTCCTTGTTGCCCACGCTGTAGTTGAAGTTGGCCACGAGGTCGAAGCCGTAGGCGCGGCCGGTGAGGCTGAATCCGCCGAAGAAGTCGGGCTTCACGTTGCCGATGGTGGTGATGTCCTCATTGCCAATCTTGTTGGTCTCGCCTTCGTTGTCGGCAATGTTCTTGATCTTCAGCGAGCCAGGACGCACCTTGCCCACCACGGAGCTGGCGTCGGCCACGCCGTCTTTCAGCGTCCAGGTATCGGTAGCCTCGTTGTAGCCCGTGAAGTCGCTCACCTCATAGCGGCCGTCGGCCTTGAAGCCGTAGATCTCGCCCACGGCACCGCCCACTGCAATCCAGTAGTCGTTGCCAATCTCGGTCGATGCCCAGCGCGAGTCCTTGCCGAAGTCCTCCATGATGCCGAGGCTCTTGATCTTCGACTTGTTCAGGCCCCAGTTGGCGCTGAAGTCCAGTCCGTAGTCCTTCTTATTAATAATATGGTAGGTGAAGCTCACTTCCACACCCTTGTTCTCGGTCTTACCCAGGTTGCGGTACTGGTTGTCGTAGCCTGTTCCCTGCGTGGGGAATTGGATGAGCAGGTCCTTCGTAGTGTTGATGTAGCCTTCGATGGTACCGTTCAACTTGCCTCCAAAGAGGGTGAAGTCGATACCCATGTTGCGGGTGATGGTGGTCTCCCACTTCAGGTCGGGGTTGGCCATGGTCTTCGAGGGTGCCCAGTAGTTGCTGATGCCGTTCACCCACGAGGTGGCCTTGTTCTCATACATCTGCACCAGCTGTCCGGTGGGGATGTTGTTGTTACCGGCGGTACCGTAGCTCACACGCAGCTTCAAGTCGTCGAGCCAGTTCTCGGTGCTCTTCATGAAGGGCTCTGAGCTGACGCGCCATGCCAGTGCTGCCGAGGGGAAGTAGCCCCAGCGGTTCTGCTTGGCAAACTTCGACGAGGCGTCGGCACGGAAGGTGGCGCTCACGAGGTACTTGTCTTGGTAGTTGTAGTTCATACGGCCGAACCAGGAGAGCAGCTTGTCGTCGGCGGCATACGAGTCGTCGACAGTGAAGGGCACGCCCTGCGAGGTGAGCTTCCAGGCGGTGTCGGAGTCGTAGTCCACGGGGAATCCATGCACCGTGTTGGTGTTGGCATGCTTCTTGGTGATGACATACTCGTGTCCTACAAGCAGGTTGAGCGAGTGGTCTTCGCTGTTCAGCAGCTTCTTGAAATCGTAGTTGGCGGTGTTGGTGTTGCGGAAGCGGTGGCGGCTGGTGTTCACCAGGTTGATGGCCGGGTGGTTCTGGTTCTCGTTGGCCGGCACATTCTTAATATAATAGGTGGTAAGTCCCCAGAAGCGCTGGTCGTACTCCGTGTAGTCGTCGTAGCCGAACTCGGTCTTCAGCTTCAGGTCGTCGATGACCTCCCATCCGAAGGCGCCGCCCAGATTCAGGTTCTTGCGCTCCTTCTTGCGGTCGTTGTCGGCAGCGGCTTGCACGGGGTTGTAGAGATTGCCCAGGTCGTCGTCGGTGCCGGCGGTGGGATCGAGGTTAGCCAGGGGGATGGGGGTGTAGATGACCGAGTAGGCCAGACGGCGGTCGGTGTCGTAGGCACCCGTGGCCTCGTTGGCGCCGCCACCACGGATGTCGGTGATGGCATAGCGGGCCTGCAGGTCGAAGGTGGTGCGCTTCGAGGGCTTGGTGTTCAGCTTCAGGCTGAAGTTGTCGCGCTTGAAGCTGGAGCCAATCATGATGGCCTTGTCGTTCATGTGGGCATAGCTGAAGGCATACTTGATGCTCTCCGTACCGCCGTTCACGTTCACGTTGTGGTTGAAGGTGTGACCGGTGCGCCCGAAGGTGATGTCCTGCCAGTCGTTCTCCTCAATGTTCTTATAGAGGTCTATGTCCTGGTAGTTGCCGAAGTAGTCGGTGTACGACGAAAGCTTCTCCGGGTTGTTGCCGTTCTTCAGCAGGGCCAGCTCATACTGCCAGTTGGCATAGTCGTAGGCGCTGAGCACGTCCATCGTCTTGGCAATCTTTTTCCAGCTGTAGTAAGCGTTGTAGCTCACTTTGGTCTGTCCGGCCTTACCGCTCTTGGTGGTGACGAGGATGACGCCATTGGCGCCTCGGCTACCGTAGATGGCGGTGCTGGAGGCATCCTTCAGCACGGTGATGTCCTCGATGTCGTTGGCGGGGATGTCGCTGATGCCGTCCACGGGGAATCCGTCGACGATGTAGAGCGGGTCGTTGCTCTGTGTGATAGAGCCGCCGCCACGCACGCGAATCTTCACCTCTGCGTCGGGCGAGCCTTCGGTCGAGGTGATTTGCACGCCGGGCATCTTACCCGTCAGTGCCTCAGAGGCGTTGGCTACGGGCACTGCCTGCAGCTGCTCGCTGTTCACAGTGGCCACCGAACCCGTCAGGTCCTTCTTGCGCACCGAGCCGTATCCAATGACCACCACATCGTTCAGCGTGGTGTTGTCGTCTTCCAACACCACCTTCAGCGTGCTCTTGCCCTTCACGCTCAGTGTCTGGCTCTTCATGCCCACGTAGGAGATGACGATGGGGTTGTTGGTCTTCACGGTAATGGTGTAGTTACCGTCCAGGTCGGTCACGCCGCCGTTGCGGGTGCCCTTCTCAATGACGCTGGCTCCAATCACGGCCTCGCCAGTGGCGTCCACGACTGTCACCTTTGTCTGCGCATGCGTCAGCAGCGTGCCGCACATGGGGAGCACTGCCAACAACATCATCCGCCGGGCGGTGTCGCCCAGCCGGATCAAGCTTTTCAGTTTGAAAGACATAGAATAAGATTAGTTTTATGAATAAAATAGTTAGTTTCGGTTGGCAAAGGTAAACATTTTCTTGCAAACTGCCAAATGTTTCCCAAGAAATCCTTCACGGAGCAGGGAAACAACTCTATTGCTGCCTTTTATTTGTTTAAACTGCGATGTGATCTATATAAACCGTGACGTGGTTTTTATAAACTACGTCGTAATCTATAAAAACCACGACGTAGTCTGAAGAATAACTGCATGTCTGGAGCATAAGTTCTGGCGCAGACAATTTTTCCTTGGACACCTGTTTTTTTTACAGGGTATTGCTTATGGGGTTAATGGGGTTAATGGGGCTAATGGGCTTAATGGGGTGAGGTTTTTTCTGTGAAAATGCGCAGCTGCCCATGATGCCCATTGAGCCCATTAAACCCAGTAAAAGCTGCCAGAATGGTTAAAATCCTGTTAATTCCCTTTGAAATGGCTGTTGTTTCAAGAAAAATGTGTATTTTTGCCATAACATATTTTTTTATGATGGACGAGGACAAAAACTTCCTGCGACAAGACAACAACTACCGGACGTTGAAGGCATTCCAGAAAGCGGAGTGCATTTACGACGTAACGTTCTACTTTGCCCACAAGTTCCTTGCTCTTGGCGACCGTACTATTGACCAGATGATTCAGGCCGCCCGTTCAGGCAAGCAGAACTTGGCTGAAGGCAACATCGATGGCATCACATCACGCGAGATGGAACTGAAGCTGACGAATGTGAATCGCGCCTCGCTCCATGAACTGCTCCTTGATTACGAGGATTACCTCCGCGTGCGTGGCTTGGAGCAGTGGAAATATGATGACCCGCGTTGCCGCCAGACCCGTTCTTTCTGTAAGGCCCATCTCGATTCTGCCGTTTATCGCGAGAAGATACGTGAACGTTCAGATGAGACCATTGCCAACATCGCTATCACACTCATCCATCAGTGCGATGTCCTCATCCGCGGTCTCATCGAGTGGAAGAAGCAAGATTTCATCGAGAAGGGTGGCATCAAGGAGGAAATGTACCGCGCCCGCAATGATTGGCAGAAGCGCAACGGTGCCTATGGGGCGATTCCTTATACTGGGAATGGGCGTTGATAGGGTTAACTGCACCTGGCTGCCTTCAGGTTAAAGTCGGTTAATTTTCCGCAAAATTGATGATGTTTCAGGAAATAATGTGTAATTTTGTCAGCTGATATGAAAATCGACGAGCTGCAAGGCATCAAGCAGAGGTATAATATCGTGGGCAACTGCGAGGCTCTGAACAATGCGCTGTCGGACGCCCTGAAGGTGGCTCCGATAGACATCAGTGTGCTCATTATCGGCGAGAGCGGCGTGGGAAAGGACATCCTGCCCCGACTTATCCACGACAACTCGCCCCGCCGCCGCGAAAAATACTTTGCCATCAACTGTGGCGCCATCCCCCAAGGCACTATCGACAGCGAGCTTTTCGGCCATGTGAAAGGTTCGTTCACTGGGGCCATCAACGACTCACTGGGTTATTTTGGTGCGGCCAACAAGGGCACGCTGTTTCTCGACGAGGTGGGCGAGCTGCCTATGGCTACCCAGGCTCGACTGCTGCGCGTGCTGGAAAATGGCGAGTATATCCCCGTGGGAGGTACCGAGGTGCGCCGCACCGACGTGCGTGTGGTGGCCGCCACCAACGTGAACCTTGAGCAGGCCATCAGCGAGAGCCGCTTCCGTAGCGACCTCTACTACCGACTGAACCGCGTGAACATCCAGATGCCCCCGCTGCGCGAGCGTGGCGAGGATGTGGTGATGCTCTTCAGGCTCTTCGCTTTGGAGATGTCGCAGAAATATAAGATGGAGCGTGTGCAGCTCACCGAAGAGGCCAAGCAGATGTTGATGCGCTACAAGTGGCCGGGCAACATCCGTCAGCTGAAGAGCGTTACCGAGCAGATTTCCATCTTCAGTCAGGAACGCGTCATCACGCCCGAGGTGCTGGGGAAATTCATCCCGCAGGACCGCGAGAGCACACAGCTCACGGTGTTGCCCAGGCAGGGGGGCGACCACTCGTTTGAGAACGAGCGCGAGATATTATATAAGATATTGTTCGAGCTGCGCGGAAACGTGAACGACATGCGCCGCGAGATGAGCCAGCTGAAAAAGCAGCTGGAGGACGTGCAGGCCAAGCCCACCATCATCGGCTCCGCTTCATCGTTGCAACCGCTCGCACCTGTGCCAGCCGTTGAGGATGCCGAGGCCGAGGAATACATTGAGCCTGCCACAGAGCAGGAAAACCTGAACCTGAACGACATCAGCCGACAGATGTTGGAGAAGGCGCTGGAGCGTAACGGTGGCAACCGCAAGAAAGCCGCCACGGAGCTGGGCATCAGCGACCGAACCCTCTACCGCCGCCTGAAACAATACGGAATGGAGAAGTGATAACGGGGATTTGTATGAGGGTGATAAAAAAATCGTTTAGGGCGATGCTTGTTTCGGTCGCAGTGATGGTTCTAGCGACAGTGACATCGTGCAAGGTGAGCTACACCTTCAACGGCGCCAGCATCAACTACACCAAGGTGAAATCCATCCAGATAGCCGATTTCCCCATACGCTCCAACTATGTGTGGGGCCCCATGTCCAGCATCTTCAACAACCAGCTGAAAGACCAGTATGCCAACCACACCAAGCTGCAGCAGGTGAAGCGCAATGGCGACCTGAAGCTGGAGGGCGAAATCACCCGCTATGAGCAGCGCAACAAGTCGGTGTCGGCCGAAGGCAGCTCGGCACAGGTGGAGCTGTCTATCACGGTCAACGTGCGCTTCACCAACAACACGGACCACAAAGCCGACTTTGAAAAGACCTTCACGGCCAACCAAAGCTACGACTCGAAGCTGAGCCTCAACTCGGTGCAGGAAGAACTGGTGACGCAGATGGTGAAGGACATCACCGACCAGATATTCAACGCCACCGTGGCCGATTGGTAAAGAACGGAATAGTATGGACATAGCAGAACTCATCAAATATCCAGAGCAGATGGACCGCGACACGCTCTATGAGTTGCGGTCGGTGCTGGCACTGTATCCGTATTTCCAGAGTGCACGTCTGCTACTGTTGCAAAATCTTTTCCTGCTGCACGACCCGTCGTTCGACGAAGAGTTGCGCCGTGCCGCCATCTATATCGGCGATCGTCGTGTGCTTTTCCAGATGATCGAGGCTGCTCACTATCAGCTGGTGCAGGGAAAGAACACATCCAAGGACGTTCAGCCCCAGCAACAACGAGCCGACGACAGCCGCACGCTGTCGCTCATCGACGACTTCCTGGATTCGCTGCCAAAGGAGGAGGAAGAAGTCGACAAGAAGAAGGGACGGAAACCCACGCCCGCCGATGCCGCTATGGACTATGTGGCCTATCTGCTCGAAACCGAAACCGACGAGGAGCGTCGGCAGGCCGCACAGGCTCCACAACTCATCGGACAACAGCTCATCGACAGCTTCATTCAGAACGACAAGGGAAAGATTGTGCTCAACCAAAATCCCACCCTCAAGCCCGAAGTGGAACCCGAACACGTGGAAAACACCAATAAGGCCGAAAATGGCGTTTTTACCGAGACTTTGGCACGGATTTACATCAAACAGGGCAATTATTTGCGGGCTTTGGAAATAATTAAGCAATTAAATTTGGATTTTCCAAAAAAAAGTGCTTACTTTGCAGACCAAATTCGATTTTTGGAAAAATTGATCATAAATAACAACAAAATTAACAAATAAAAAATGTATCCAGTTTTATTGATTATCATTGTGATTGCTGCCATCCTCATGGTTGGCATTGTCTTGATTCAGGAGTCGAAAGGCGGTGGCCTGGCTTCCAATTTTTCTACCTACAACCAGATTGGTGGCGTTCGCAAGACTACCGATTTCATCGAGAAGACCACATGGAGCTTGGCTGCTGCCATGGTCATCATCAGCGTGCTTTGCGCCTATACCGCTCCCAAGAGCGGCCAGCGTGGTGCCATCGTGAACGAGATTCAGGCTCCGGCCGTCAACCCCAACAATGCCCAGGGCATTGAGGCTGCTCCCATCGAGACACCTGCTGGTGCCGAAGAGGCTGCACCCGCCGCTCCTGCACAGGAGGCCACTCAGGAGTAAACAAGAGATAGCTTAATCACAATCTTTTGGGAATATGCATTTCCGCTTCCGTGCAGTTAATGGACGGATGCGGATTTGTTTGTTTTCCCCCCCATTATTCCATCATTCATCAGTAAATTGTTGCCATGAATATAGAAACATTGATCAGCCAGGCTGCTGGCGAGGCCGTGAAGACACTCTACGGCATGGAAGCCAATGAAAAGATGTTGCAGCTGCAGAAGACACGCAGCGAGTTTGAAGGAAACCTCACACTGGTGGTGTTCCCCTTTGTGAAGGCTGCCCGAAAGAGTCCGGAGCAGACGGCCAACGAGATAGGACAGTATCTGGTGGAGCACTGCCCGGCCGTGGAGAAATTCAACGTAGTGAAGGGATTCCTCAACCTCAGCGTGGGGCAGGGGGCATGGCTGCAGTTGCTGGAAGCCATCGACCAGGACGAGCACTTCGGGTGCAAGCCTGTGCAAGAGGGCTCGCCTCTCGTGATGATAGAATATTCATCGCCCAACACCAATAAACCCCTGCATCTGGGCCATGTGCGCAACAATCTGCTGGGTTGGAGCTTGGCGCAGATAATGGAGGCCAACGGCAACCACGTGGTGAAGACCAATATCGTGAACGACCGTGGCATTCACATCTGTAAGTCGATGTTGGCTTGGCAGAAGTGGGGCAATGGCGAAACGCCTGAATCGTCGGGCAAGAAGGGCGACCATCTTATCGGCGACTACTACGTGCTTTTCGACAAGCACTATCGTGAGGAGATTAAAGAACTCGTGTCGCAAGGCATGGACGAGGAGAAAGCCAAGCAGGAGGCGCCACTCATCAAAGAGGCGCACGAGATGCTGGTGAAGTGGGAGCAGGGCGATGCCGAGGTGCGCGCCCTGTGGGAGAAGATGAACAGCTGGGTGTATGCTGGCTTCGACGAGACCTATCAGAAGATGGGCGTGAAGTTCGACAAGATCTATTACGAAAGCCAGACCTATCTGCGCGGAAAAGCAAAGGTGGAAGAGGGACTGTCCAAGGGCCTCTTCTTCCGCAAAGACGACGGCAGCGTGTGGGCCGACCTCACCGATGCCGGTCTCGACCAGAAGCTGTTGCTGCGTAGCGACGGCACCAGCGTTTATATGACCCAAGACATCGGCACCGCCGAAATGCGCTTCCACGACTATCCCATCGACAAGATGATTTATGTCGTTGGCAACGAGCAGAACTACCACTTCCAGGTGCTCTCGCTGTTGCTCGATAGGCTGGGCTTCAGCTGGGGTAAGGACTTGGTGCACTTCAGCTACGGCATGGTGGAGCTGCCCAATGGCAAGATGAAGAGCCGCGAAGGAACGGTGGTGGATGCCGACGACCTGATGCAGCTCATGGTGGACGATGCCTACCAGACGTCGATGGAGCTGGGCAAGTTTGCCGACATGACCGAGGAAGAGCGCCGCGAAATTGCACGCATCGTGGGCATGGGCGCCCTGAAGTACTTCATCCTGAAGGTCGACGCCCGCAAGAACATGCTCTTCAATCCCGAGGAATCAATCGACTTCAACGGCAACACAGGGCCTTTCATCCAGTACACCCACGCCCGCATTCGCTCTATTTTGAGGAAAGCTGCTAGCAACTCTAGCCTGTCTAGTACTTCTAGTATATCTAGTCTGTCTAGCCCATCTAGTTTATCTAGCAAGGAAGTGGAGCTCATCCAGAAGATGAATGAGTTCACGGCCGTTGTGGAGCAGGCCGGCAACGACTATTCGCCCAGCGGCATTGCCAACTACTGCTACGAACTCACCAAGCTCTTCAATCAGTTCTATCACGACTACAGCATCCTCAACGAGCCCGACGAGCAAAAGCGCTTCGTACGCCTGATGATTGCTCGCAACGTGGCCAAGATTCTGAAGAGTGGCATGGCCCTGCTCGGCATTGAGGTGCCTGAGAGAATGTAATGATGCAGAACCCTCCCGATTATAGGAACGACACGGTGCTGCCCCTTCCGCTCGAAGTGAAGGCCGATGCGTGGGCTGTAGATGCGGCGTGCAGTGGCAACCCCGGGCCGATGGAATATCAGGCCATCGACCTGGCCACTGGTGCCCGTGTCTTCCACTTTGGTCCTATGCACGGCACCAACAATATCGGGGAGTTCCTTGCCATTGTGCACGCCCTCGCCCTTTGCTGGCAGCAAGGACTTCACACCAAGACCATCTATAGCGACAGCTATAACGCCATACTGTGGGTGACTAAGCGGCAATGCAAAACCAAACTGGAGCGGACGCCGCAGACCGAGCAGCTATATAATATTATTGTACGCGCGGAAACGTGGTTGCGCACGCACGACTATCGGAATCCCATCGTCAAGTGGGACACGGCTCGGTGGGGCGAGGTGCCCGCCGACTTTGGTAGGAAAAAATAAGGTGTGCTAAGAGACTTTTGTGTAGCTGATGATGATGTTGCCGTCGTAAACATCTCTCTTTCTGACGCAAGCATTCGAGGGTAGCTGCGGGGCGCGTGTGCCGCCAGCTACAGTGAGTTGCGTGTTTGTTTCCACCCGTATCTCATCCCACAAGCCTTGAACCAAAAACGATTCAAGCGTTTTCCGCCCGCCTTCAACGATGAGCGATTGCACGTTGTGGTGATAGAGGCTCTCCAAGTTGAGTGGATGTTGGCGGTCAACGATTAGTCGGCTGGGCGAGGCACCCACCCAGTGACGCACGTTGAGTTGAGGGTGCTCGCGCTCGTCGGTGACGCGCCCTACCAGGATGGCGTCTTCCTCAGCGCGCATCTTGTGGCTGAGCATCTGTGTGAAGGGTGTAGAGATTTCCAGCGCATGGCCTTCGGCATCAATGAAACCGTTGGCCGTCTGCGCCCATTTCAAAATAATGTAGGGCCGATGCTGGCTATGGAAGGTGAAGAAACGACGGTTCAGCCAGCGGCATTCCTGCTCCAACACGCCCACCGTCACGTCGATGCCAGCCTGTCGCAGCTTCTCGATGCCGCGTCCTTTCACCTCGGCAAACTCGTCGATGCAGCCTACCACCACTCTCTTCACTCCTTTACTGATAATCAGGTCGGCGCAGGGCGGCGTCTTGCCATAGTGGGAGCACGGCTCCAGCGAGACATACATCGTCGCCTCATGGAGCAACGGCTCGTCGTCGGCATTTACAGAGGCAAAGGCCATTACCTCGGCGTGGCCTTCGCCACAGCGCACATGGTAGCCTTCACCGATGATTCTACAACCTTCTCCTTGCGAAGGCGACAGGGGGAGGGTAAGCACCGCTCCCACCATTGGGTTGGGCTTGGCGTTCTGCCTTCCGCATAGAGCCAACTGTAGGCAGCGGCTCATGTAAATCTCGTCCTCACTCATTTTTCCCATCAATGGACTGCTTTGGTTAAACTGGATGCAAAAATACACAAAATAAATGAAAAGAAGAAGGAAACGCGCTCATTTATCTTTTTTTGCATCAGAAATAGCGCAGTCCGAATATTTTTTCGTATCTTTGCGCCATCTTATCAAGAGAAATTTCATACTAACCACATTTAAAAACAAGACAAACGATGAACGAAATCCAAAAACTGAACCCTGAGTGCATCTGGCGCAACTTTTACAAGCTGACGCAAGTGCCCCGTCCCAGCGGACATTTAGAGAAAATCCAGCAGTTCCTGCTCGACTTCGGCCAGGAGTGCGGCGTCTATGCCGTGAAGGACCCTGCCGGCAACATCCACATGCGCAAGCCCGCCTCGCCAGGCATGGAAGACCGCAAGGGTATCATCCTGCAGGCCCACATGGACATGGTGCCGCAGAAGACGCCCGAGTCGACCCACAACTTCGAGACCGACCCCATTGAGCCGTGGATCGACGGCGAGTGGGTGAAGGCCAAGGGAACAACGCTTGGCGCCGACAACGGACTGGGCGTGGCTGCCATCATGTCGGTCATGGAAGACAAGACGCTGGTGCACGGCCCCATCGACGCACTTATCACCGCCGACGAGGAGACGGGCATGTACGGTGCTAACGACCTGCCACAGGGCGAGTTGGAGGGCGACATCCTGCTCAACCTCGACTCGGAGCATTGGGGCAAGTTCGTCATCGGCAGTGCTGGTGGCATCAACGTCAGCGCCACGATGGAGTTTAAAGAGGTGGACACCGATCCCGATGACGCGGCCGTGCTGATTACCGTGAAGAACCTGCGCGGTGGCCACAGCGGACTGGAAATCAACGAGGGACGCGGCAATGCCAATAAGCTGTTGGTGCAGGTGGTTCGCCAGGCCATCAGTGATTGCGAGGCCCGCTTGGCTTCGTGGCAGGGCGGCAACATGCGCAACGCCATCCCCTTCAAGGCCGAGGCTGTGCTCACTTTGCCGAAGGAGAACATCGCAGCACTAAAGGAAATCGTGGAAGATTGGAGCGAAACCTTCAACGACGAGTTCAAGCTCATTGAACCGCAGGGAATCGAAGTGCTCCTCGAAGAGGTGGAGGCTCCCAAGACCCAGATGCCGGAAGAGATTCAGGACAATATCGTCGATGCTATCTTCGCTTGTCACGACGGTGTCATCCGTTTCATTCCTGCCTATCCCGCTGTGGTGGAGACCAGCTCTAACCTGGCCATCATCGACATTAAGGACGGCAAGGCCAGCATCAAGATTCTGGCACGTTCCAGCCGCGAGGACATGAAGGAGTATGTGGTGACGATGCTCGAGAGCTGCTTCTCGATGGCGGGCATGAAGGTGGAGACGGCTGGCAGCTACGGCGGCTGGGATCCCAATCCGCAGAGCGAGGTGCTGCACCTGCTGCTGAAGGAATACAAGGAACTGTTCGGTCAGGACGGCATCATCCAAGTGGACCACGCCGGACTGGAGTGCTCGGTTATCCTGGGCAAGTATCCCCACCTCGACGTCGTCAGCCTCGGCCCCACGATGAAGTCGCCCCACACCACTTCCGAGCGCGCCCTCATCGCCACGGTGGAGCCCTTCTGGCAGTTGCTGAAGAAGACGCTCGCCGATGTTCCCAAGCGATAACCAAGTGAGGGAAGAACAAGCGCTAAATGAGTTAACCCACCCTTGACACGTGTTAAGGGTGGGTTAACTTTTTTAGACGAGCTATTCTTGGGGAGCGGTGAGATACTTTATTTTCGCTCCCGTCGTCTTGAGTGTTGCGGCAAACGTCTGCGGACTGATGGTGACAGGGCCGCTGATGAACTCGGGCACGTTGTAGCTCTTCATCAGCTGCAGGTGATAGTCGGGGTCGCTTGTGGGCAGTTCAAAGGGCTTGTCGGCATGTCCATCGGCATCGATGTGCACGAAGAACGGGCGTGTGAACACACCGTCGTGGCGGCGCGACGAGAAGACAATCCATCGGCCGTTCGACGACCAGGAGTGGTAGCTCTCGGTGTCGGGAGAGTTGCACTCGTCAAGTGGCCTCGCCTCGCCTGTGGTGAGGTCCATCATCCACAGGTCGGCATCGTGGTGCCAGATGTGGAAGCATCCCCACTCGCCCATGGTGAACAGCAGCCATCGCCCGCAGGGTGAGATGCGTGGCAGGGTGGCGCTCATGCCCAGTGTGTCGGCGCAGAACACCATCTCGCGCTCGCCAAAATGCCTTGTCGCGGGGTCGAAGGAGCGGCGGTAGATGTTGTATTTCACCTCCTGGGCACGCATGATAATCTCCTCGCTGTTGGCGCTGCCATCCTGATAGTCGAAATGTGCACTGCAGTAGTAGAGGCTGCGCCCGTCGGGTGCCCAGAAGGGAAACACCTCCAGCTCGTCGGCGGTCTTTTCAATGCTGCTCACCGTCAGCTTGTCGATGTCGAAGAGGATGAGGTCGCTCTCGGTGTCGAGCACTTCAATTTTGTTGTGATGGGCGGTGTGGAAGCTCTGCAGCGTTTTGTTGGTGGAGTAGGCAATGAGCTTCATGGTGGGATGCCAAGCGGGGTAGACACCAGCGGAGAGCAGCGAATCGTTGTTCATGTCGATTTTCGTCAGCTCGCCGTCGTAGGCAATAATCGTTCCACCATGGTTTTGGCGGGCATGCAGCTGCATGCGCTGGGGGTTATAGTGCTGGTAGTTGTGGCAGTTGACGCACTGTCCTCCGAACTCGCTGGAACATAGCATGTTGTCAACGATGACCTGCTCGGTGAAGTCCTCTAAACAGCGCTGGTTGATGGTTAGTTCTTCGTAGGAAACGTAGGAGGGGGCAATCATGCGGTAGCTCATCCAGGGGTCGATGCTGTCGGGCGACACATGAATGTTGAAAGGTGTGAAACGCGCCCAGCGCCCATTACTCTCGATAAACACCTCGGCGCTGATGGCTCCTCCCTTGGCAGCCGCCACTATCTGCTTCCATTCGTCGGCATCGATGCGCACCTTCCCTCCGCTGCTGACGATTTCCTCGTTCTTGGCCGACAGGCGGACGATGACATTGCTGGCTTCGGCAAAGACCTCAAAGTTCAGTGGGGCAATGTTGGGGGCGATGGTGACGTCGGCATAGTCGGGATAGATGGGTGGCAGCACGTCGAGCTGCTGGTAGCTGTCGGGCACATGTTGCCGACAGGCTGCCATACATAGCGCGACGAGCAGCAGGAAGCTATATTTCAGCGTTTTCACTTTTTAGTTCTCTATATAGTCGTAGGTGTCGAAATAGTAATGGTAGTAGTACGTCTGGTGGAAATGGTCGTACATGTTCTTGCGTATCTGCTCCATGCCGATGCCCCTCTGCCGAGCAGTGGCCAAGATGCTGTTGAAGCCCTCAAACTCTGCCTTCACCTGCCGGTCGAATGGCATGTGGCTGATGTCGAGCTGCCCAAGTTGGGCGAAGAGGCAGGCCGCCTCCTGATAGTGGCGGGGCATGGGGCGTTTGTCGAGCTTGTGCAGCTCGGTGTATTGGTAGAACTGCTGCCAGAAAAGGCGGGCGTCCTTTTTCTGCATGGCTGCAATGAGCACCTGCTCTTGCAGCAGCGGCTCGCGGGTCTGAGTAGTGGTGAGGTGCTCGAGCAGGAATCGTTCCATCTGCCCCTGGTCGGCAGTGAGGAAATTGTCGTGGCGCTGCAGCTGGCTGATGGCACGCAGTCCAGGGTGCTGCGCAATCAGCTGTGGCTGGTGAGCGATGCGTGTGTAGGTCGCCACCCATTCCTTTTGGAAGGCGCACTTCTTCAGCAGGCTCAGGTATTTCTGCGCTGCCGCCATCTCGCCATCGACGATGGCGCACTTCGCCATCAGCTTCAGCTTCTCCACGCTCCATCCATACTCCACACCATCTTCCATGCACCAACGGAAACAGTAGTTCGTGATGCCGTATTCCAAATAGAGCATGCGCCCCATGGTGTCGACCAGACGGATGGGGAAAGGTGCGTCGGGCGGGCAGGCGCCATTAGGATAGCGGTACATCTCGTCGCCTTGTCGGCCCAGACGGGCAAGCGCCACGTTGCGCATGATGCAGATGGCGCGTGTGGGTTCGCCCTTCACAGCTGCCGATGTGGCCACGGCCTCTTCCCATTGTTGCTGCTCCAGCTGTCGATACATCGCCAGCTCACAGTGGAAGTTCGAGTCTTTATACCAGAAGAGGAACACGGCGGCCGCCGTCGCCGTCAGCACTGTGCCTTGCATCCACATCCCTTTCTTTCCTGCACGTTCGGGAAGGCGTAGCAGCGCTAGCGCGGCGATGCTGACGAAAAGGAAGATGTAAGGCAGGTTGTAGATGAAGTAACGCTGTCCAACGTGGCAGAAGTTGGGCAGTCCCGTCCAGTAGATGTTGACGATATTCGTCTCGTGGTAGACCAGATGGTAGCATAGCAGGGGCACCGCCACCACGCTGAGCACGGCCACCAGGACGTCGACCATCCGTAAACGCTCTGCCGACAAGGCCATCAGCATCGCAGCAAACAATGCATAGAAACCGAAGAGTGGATAGCCTATGGCCGTGGCGACGACGATGAACAGTGGGCGTACCACCCTGTTCCCGGGCAGTTGCTTATAGGCGAGCACAAGCAGGAGCGCCACAAGGGTGCCTATCGTGGCGTCGAAGAAGACGCCGCGCAGCTTCAGGTAGTAAATCCAATAGCCAAGGGTGGTGATGGTAAGCAACAGACAGGCCACGGGCACCAGCGTCAGCGGCCGCCAAGGTCGAGGAATGTGGAACGTGTGTCCCAGTAGCCACATGATGGCTCCCCACAGCAGACAGAGCACACCTGCTCCCAGCAGGGGATAGTAGAAGAGTTGTGTGAAGAAGGCTCCCGCCCACGTGAGCAGCCCCCCCGACGACACCATGCACTGCTTGAAAAACAAGCTCGTGCCAAGGAACAGGTTTTGTTCCTCGGCACGATACAAGTAGTCTTGTTCGAAGAGTGCCAGCGCCAAGAACGCCAGCAGCAACGCGGTGTATGGAAGCAGACTCTTGGCTTTCATGGGCTGTTCGCTTCACCAATCATCCCACCATGCAGCCGGGCTTCACGTCTTTCGTCGTGGTCACCACGCTCAGGCTCTCGTCGCTGTCCACGGCACTCAGAATCATGCCCTGACTCTCGATGCCCATCATCTTGCGCGGTGCAAAGTTGGCCACGAAGAGGATGCGCTTGCCCACCAGCTCCTCAGGATGCTCATAGAACTGGGCGATGCCCGAGCAGATGGTTCGGTCGGTGCCCGTGCCGTCGTCGATGGTGAACTGCAGCAGTTTCTTCGATTTCTTCACCGGCTGGCAGTCCTTCACCAGACCTACGCGGATGTCGAGCTTCTCAAAGTCGTCGAAGCTCACCGTGTCTTTGATGGCGGCGGGCTGCCACTGGGCGGCCTCGTTGGCTTTCTTCGTCGACTCCAATTTGTCCAGCTGGCGCTGAATGGTCTCGTCGTCAATCTTCTCGAAGAGCAGCTGCGGCTCGTTCAGGTGATGTCCGGCGGGCAGCAGGTCGATGCTTCCCAGCTGCTCCCAGTCAAGGTAGTTGTCATTGATGAGCGAGCGCAGACGGTTCGACGAGAACGGCAGGAAGGGGTCGAAGGCGAT
>JAFZSR010000119.1 GCA_017619275.1 Prevotella sp.
AGGGGCAGGGGTGGGGTCTCTAATTTCCTGCGAATGAAGAATATACAGACCCCACCCCTGCCCCTCCCCGTAAGGGCAGGGTTCAAGAGGGGAGTGGCTGCGCGTTGTTTATTGTGTCCGGGTAAAAAATAAGCTGAGCCAGTCTTTTATTTGTTCAAACCGCGACACAATCTATATAAACCGTGACGCAGTTTTTATAGACTACGACGTAGTTTATAAAAACCACGACGTGGTTTAAAGAATGTCTGCGTGTCAGGCGCAGAAGTCCCGGCGCAGGTTGCTTTTCCCAGACGCCAATGATACAAAACAATGCGCAGCCCTTCACGGGAAGGGCTGCGCAAACAAATGAATTAGTAGAATTATCCTGAAATCCTTAGGAATATAACTCCTTAATTTCCAAACTCCTTTGGATAAAATGCCAAATAATTTCTTATAGTGTGTTATTTGATGAACTTCACGGCAGTAGTGCGGCCCTGCTGGTCGGTGGCACGGGCTACGTAGGCACCGGCGGGCAGATGGGCGAGCGACACGTTGGCGTGTCCGTAAGCATCGGTGTGGGCGTTGAGGCGGGCAATGAGCTGTCCGGCGGCGTTCACCACGTCGATGTCGAGACGGCTATCGGTTGTGGCATTTACCGTCAGGCTCCCCACCACGTAGCGCATCGACAGCGAAGGTGTGAGGGCGGCGATGTCGCTGATGCCCGAGACCCAAGTCTGTTCCACAGGCTGGAGATAGCTTGAGGTGAGGTTGGCCTGGGCGATGGTGGGCACGTTCATCGTGTAGATGTCGGCAGCACCGTCGGGATAGCGGCCCGCGGTCTGGTCGGAGGCCAGGGCAGGGTAGGTGAGGCGGTCGGACCAGCTCTCGTCGGCAGCTGTCAGCAGCACGTCGCCACCCTCGGCAGCCAGCTTGAACGTGGCGTGCAGCTGCGACACAGGCTCCAATTTATCGCACCAGATGATTAAGTAGCCATGAGCGGGAATCACTGTCGAAGCGTCTGTCTCGCCCTTGGTGATCTGCCACTTCTGGGGTTTCTTGGCGTTGTCGCTCAGATACATGCCCTCCACGTCAATGGGCTGTGCGGTGGTGTTGTAGAGCTCCACCCAGTCGTTGCGCTTGAAAAGGTCGTTCACATGGATGCCGTTGGCGGCGCTCACCTCGTTGATGCGCACGGGGTTGATGCCCTCGGCAGCCAGCTCGTTGGCACTGAGTGGGGTGAACGTGGCGGTGAACGAGAGGCTATTGCCCGACGGCAGACTGATCTCGGTCTCGCTGCTGTAGCTGGCGCTGCCTTTCTTCCATCCTGCGAAGCGGTAGCCAGCGGGAGCCTCGGCACGCAGGGTGACGGGGGCGAAGAGGTGGCCCTCGAAGTCGGCGTAGGGCACTTCCACACCGTTGATGAAGATTCGTGCGCCCTCGGTGTCGGTCTTCAGCATGACAGCCTGGCGGCTGACGGTGCTAATCTTCATGGGCTTAAACTTCTGCAGGTAGTCGGTCATCTTCGAGCTGCGTCCATTCAGGTTGTTCTTGATGTCGGTGGCGCAGCGGTCGGGATCGTGACCGTCGTTGATGCCCTGGCTCTTCATCAGCTGGCACATGGCCTTCACCTTGTTCAACAACTCATCGACGATGGTGTTGACACGAGCCGACTTGAAGACGCTGCCTCCCACAATACAGTAGGTGTCGATGAACTTACGGCGGTAGTCGTCGTGGTTGAGCAAGTTGAGGAAGAGGTTCACGATTTCTTTGTTGTAGCTCGTACGAGGGGCCGTCTTGTCGTCCTTGAACTTCTCGAAGTTGGTGAAGGGGTTGTCGACACTCTCCTGGAAACAGCCTTTGAAGGCGTAGTCGAGGTCGAAGCTCACAAAGCGGTAACGTCCATCGTTGCGGCTACGGTAGGCCTTCATGTTGTTGTCGGGCCAGTCGTCGTTGTAGAGATAGAAGGTGACGGCCATGTAGTTGGTGAACTCGTCGATGTCGAGCAGGGTCTTCAGCTCGTCGTAGGCACCATCGGCATTGATGTTGCGTGCCAACTCGAAGATGCGTTTGAGGGCTACGTCGTCGCCGTTCTTCATCGTCATGTTCTCGAAGGCGTCCAGCTCCTTGTCGTCGTAGCCCCAGTTGGCGTAGGCAAACTTGTCGTTGTTAGGTTCGCGCATGTTGAGCACACCGCGCAGCTCGCCGTTGACATACTCAATGACGGGCACGTAGGACTGCACGTCGAGGTCGATGCCCGAGCGCTGGACGATGGTCTCCAAGGCGGGGTCCATGAAGCGGGCATTATGCACCCAGATGTCATTGCCGCCGTTGCGAACGAGGATGCTCTTGCTGCGGATGTTGGGCTTCTGCGGGAAGAAGGAGAAATTGTAGTGGTCCTGTCCGTCGTATGTCTTGCTCGACTTCAGCTTGAACGAGCGGAAGCGTTGCGAGCGCGTCCATCCACCCGAAGCGCTGATGTTCACGTCCTGGTTGAAGAGCATCTCGCCCTCGGGGCTGAGGTAGCTGAAGTTCACCGGGCGATCCCACGGCTGGTTGTAGTTTTTGGGCTGGTCTTGACCATTTCCTGTCTTTCCGTTGGTGCCATCACCGTCGCAGTCGAAGCCAATCTTCGGGTCGGTGAAGAACTTCCTGTCGCCCACGATGGAGATGATGGGCAGCGTATAGTTGTTGGTGTTCTTGATATAGGAGCGTGTGACAGGCACGCTGGGCAGATAACCGTCCTGATAGAGACGGAACACATAGTTGGTGGTACTTGAAATGTTGAATTTGCCATCCTTGCTCTCCTTCGTGGGAAACTCCGTATAATCAGCAGGGAGTGATGCCCATGAGATCTCGTCGAAGTAGAAGTTGTTGTCAGCGTTTTTGTTGATGTTCAGGCTAAACGCAATGGTCTGCAGGGAATAAGTGGCTGTTCCGCCGCCGCCCCACCAGCCGCCGCCTTGCCACTGTTCGTCGGCTTGGTCGGATGTAATGACACCCTTGCAAGTGATTTCCTTCCATTCGGTGGTGACATTGTATGTGCCATCGAGCATGCTTACAGGGGTGGAGGTTCCGCCCCACCAGTCGCTTTTAGCGATTTCCTGGCCAGGTTTCTTTTGGGCAAAGGCCTTTATCGTGGCGGCTTTGTCGGCACGTACCTTCATGGTGAAAAGGTATTGCTCGCCCGTCTGCCAGATATGGTCGGGAGTATAAACAAAGAACTGGGTTGAATTGTCTTTGCTGGCATTTCTGACGGAGTGTACGGTAACGCCACGTGAATCGTTTACGCCAACGCCGTCGGTGATGACGTATTGGATGGTGTTGCTGTTACCATTCTTTCTTCCAAGGCACGAGGCGTCCTCTCCCTCGCAGTCACCGTTCTTCACCCATTCTGTCCAAGGATCTTCCGTTGGTATGTCTTCAGGTCCTGCGGGCAGACTGCCGTCGGTGGTATACATCAGGGTGGCGCCCTCTGGGATGTCGACCGTCACCACCATCGAATTATTGAAAAGCTTGCTGCCAGCGCTCACCATGGGTGGGTCGAGCCGCTTGTCGGCAAAAATGGCTGTGGCGTTGCTCTCGCCCGCCGTGGGGGTGGCTGTCCATCCCCATTCATCGCCGCCATCGGTGGTTCGCGCCCAAGCCGTGCGGCTCAGTGCCTCGGGATATTCCTGGCTGACCACCACATTGCCGTTGGCATCGGTGAGCATGATGGTGCCGCCGTCGCAGTCGAGTTTAAAAGGAGCCTGGTCGTCGCGGATGTCGTCGCTGCCCATCCAGATCACCTTATAGCCACCGGCGGGCACGCTACCTATCGAGGAGGGCAGCTGCCAGCTGTAGCCGCGATGGTCGCTCAGCGTCATGCCTTTCAGGCTGACGGCTGCCGATGTGGGGTTATAAATCTCAATCCAACTGTCGAAATTAATGGCGGGACTCATCACCATGCCCGCGTTGGAGGCCATCAGCTCGTTGATGACCAGTGCTGCTGTTGCTAATGCTGAAGTGATCATAGCTTATTAATAAAATAATGGCGCAAAGGTACAAATAAATAATGAGACGAAAGGAAGGAAATCGGAACAAAAACTTGAAGAATAGTTTGTATGCAACATTTTTGATAAAAAATGATACACAATATAGAGGTATTTATGCCATTTTTTACGTAAATTTGTAGCCAAATACGCTTTTATCAACTAAAAACACTTACCAAAAATGAAAAAAATCCTTTTGCTTCTGCCGTTATTGGCATTCTTGGGTTGCGCTCCCAGTGAGAAGAAAGTCGACAACCCCGTGCTAACCATTGAGGGCGGAAAGATTCAAGGCGTGCTGGCCGAGAATCCTGGCGTCTATGTCTATCGTGGCATTCCCTATGCCGCTCCCCCCATCGGCGACCTGCGCTGGAAGGAGCCTCAGCCCGTGGTGGCTTGGGACTCGGTGCGCATCTGCGACAAGTTCGGACATCCCGGCTATCAGGCCGTGCACTATCCCGGCGGCTATGCCACGGAGTGGGGCTATGGCGACGAGGCTCCCTACAGCGAGGACTGCCTCTACCTGAATGTGTGGACGAAAGCACCCGGACAGGTCGACAAGAAGTTGCCCGTGGCCCTGTGGATTCATGGCGGTGGCTACCGCGAGGGCTGGGGCTCGGAGCCTGAGTTCGACGGACAGGAGTGGGCATCGAAGGACGTGGTGCTCGTCAGCATCAACTACCGCTTGGGCATCTTCGGTTTCATGACCTATCCCGAACTGTCGGCCGAAAGTCCCAATCATGTGAGCGGCAACTACGGTATATTGGACCAGATACAGTCGCTGAAGTGGATTAAGCAGAACATCGCACAGTTTGGCGGCGACCCCGACAACGTGACCATCTTCGGACAGAGCGCCGGAGCCGGCAGCGTGCGCACCATCTGCGAGAGTCCGTTGGCTCGTGGTCTCTTCCACAAGGCTGTCATCATGAGTGGCGGCGGCATCAATGTTCCTGCCAAGGAGGGTGAGGAGGCCAAGCCCGCCACGCCCATGAACCGCTTCTTCATGTACAATCCCACGCTGGCCCAGAGCGAGGCCGAAACCAAGACGGTGATGGACTGGGCCGGATTGACCGACCTGCAGAAGCTGCGCCGTGCCTCCACGGAGACCATGTACACCGTGGGCCAGTTCTATAACACGGTGACGAAGAAGGACGTGTTCCTCATGCAGCGCCCCATCATCGACGGCTATGTGTCGCTGAAAAGCTTCGACGAGGCCACCCGCGAGGGAACCATCGCCGATGTGCCCTATATGATTGGCTACACGCTGAACGATATGGGTTCGATGTCGGCTGGCATCGCCGAGTTCTGCAAGGTGCGCCAGGAGAAGGGCGGCAAGGCTTGGGCCTACGAGTTTGCCCGTCCGCTGCCCGACGACGGCTCGCATCCTGAGGTGACCGAGCGCCTGAAGGGAGCCTTCCACAGCAGCGACCTTTGGTTCGTGTTCAAGAGCCTGAAGCACTGCTGGCGTCCCTGGACGCAAGGCGACTGGGACCTCGCAGAGAAGATGCTGACGGCATGGACCAACTTTGCCAAGTACAGCGACCCCAACGGCGAGGGAGAAGGCTTGGGGTGGAAGCCCTGCACAGCCGAGGAACCGCAGTTCATGCTCTTCAAACTCGACGACAAGGATGCCGAGGCCAGTGAGATGGGCGATCCCATCATCCCTGAGCCTGTGGAATTCAACATGCCAAGATAATTATTTAAAAATGTATATTGGAGTTTAGACGATAGCATTGCTTTTGGCTAATTCTGAAATTGAATAAACCTTTTGCCCAGTCTATCGTCTAAATTCTCGAACAACAAAATCAACAATTATAGTTTTTAAATTGATGAAAAAAGCATTGTTTTCCTTATTTGCCCTGTGCTGCTCCTTGAGCATGACGGCACAGCCTGGCGGTGGCTTTGGCGGTTTTGGAGGTTTCCAAATGCAGCAGCCCAAACTTGAAACTTCACAAGAATGGAAGGACGTGAACTACGCTGGCGACGACAAGGCCTATCACACCTGCGACATCTATCTGCCCAAGAAGGAGGCCAAGAGCTATCCCGTGGTGATTCATATCTATGGCAGTGCGTGGTTCAGCAACAGCAATAAAGGTCAGGCCGACCTTGGCACCATCGTGAAAGCCCTGCTCGATGCCGGCTTCGCCGTGGTCTGCCCCAACCACCGCAGCAGTATGGACGCCAAGTGGCCCGCTCAGATTCACGACATCCGTGCCGTCATCCGCTTTGTGCGCGGCGAGGCAGATAAGTATAAGTTCGATACCAGCTTCATTGCCACTAGCGGTTTCTCCAGCGGTGGACACCTCTCGTCCACAGCTGCCACCACCAGCGGGCTGAAGCAGACCAAGGTTGGCACTGTTGACATCGACTTGGAGGGTACCGTGGGCTGTCATCTCGACCAAGAGAGCACCGTCAACGCCGCTTGCGACTGGTCGGGTCCTGTTGATCTGACCAACATGGACTGCGGCGACGCCATGAAGATGGGCGAGAACAGCCCCGAGGACGTGCTGCTCGGCTCGAAGCTCGCACAGGAGCCCGACAAGTACCGCTCGCTCAGCGCCACCTACTACGTCAGCAAGAACTGCCCGCCCGTCATCATCTTCCACGGCGAGAAGGACAATGTGGTGCCTTGCTGTCAGGGAAAGGAATTCTATGAACTGCTGAAGGCCGCTGGCGTGCGCACCGAGGCTACCTTCGTTCCCGAAGGCGGTCATGGCATGGGCATGTATTCAGAAGAAAACCTGCAGAAAATGGTTGCCTTCCTGAAAGAAGCTAAGAAATAACACAAACCCAACACAATGAGAAACTGCCTTATCTTATCGGCATTCATCATGGGCAGCAGCCTGTGCTCGGCACAGGGGCTGCCCGTGGTGCAGCCCGAACAGTGCAACATGCCGCTGTTCCAAACCAAGTACACAGCCGACCCGTCGCCAATCGTCGTTGGCGACACGCTGTTTGTTTTCACCTCCCACGATGCCCATCCCGAGGACATCCCCGATCCTAACGAAAAGAACTCCGCTGGATTCTTCATGTACGACTGGCTGCTGTGGAGCACCACCGACATGGCGAACTGGACGGAGCACGGCGCTGTGGCCTCACTGAAGGAATTCAGCTGGCGCAGCCGCGACAACGGAGCCTGGGCCATCCAGACCGTGGAGCGCAACGGCAAGTTCTACCTTTATGCTCCCCTACATGGACACGGCATCGGCGTGCTCGTGAGCGACTCGCCCTACGGTCCCTTCCGCGACCCACTGGGCCAGCCCTTGGTGTGGCAGAAGGAGCACTGGGACGACATCGACCCCTCCGTCTTTACCGATGACAACGGTCAGGCCTATATGTATTGGGGAAATCCCCACGTCTACTGCATCAAGCTGAACAAAGACATGATTTCGACGCAGGGCGACATCTTCGTGCTGAATCCCAAGGACGGCGTGATGCGTCCCGTGAAAGAGGAGGGCGCCAAGATTAACCTCAGAGTGCCCGGCAACCAGAAAGAAACTTGGGCCGTGAAGCACTATCAGGAGGGACCGTGGTTCTATAAGCGCAATGGCCATTACTACCTCGGTTACGCCACCACCTGCTGCCCTGAGGCTTTGGGCTATGCCATGAGCGACAAGCCTATGGGTCCGTGGACGTGGAAGAACTACATCATGCGCCCCACCGAGCGCGACCGCGGCAACCATCCCGGCATCGTGGACTACAAAGGCCATAGCTATATCTTCGGACAGAACTACGACCTGATGCACCTGGAAACCTTCGTTCACCATGAGCGCCGCAGCGTTTCGGCTACCGAAATCACCTATAACGCCGACGGCACCATCCAGGAAGTTCCTTACTGGCTCGACCAGAAACCGATGCAGCAGTTGCAATGGCTCGATCCTTATCGCCGCGTGGAGGCTGAAACGATGGCTTGGGGCTACGGGCTGAAGACGGCCAAGATGGGCATCAAGAACACTGGCGTAGTGGCCGACATGCCCGCTTCGACTGGGCGGCGCAACATGTACGTCACCGACATCAACGATGGCGAGTACATCCGTCTGCGCGGCGTGGACTTTGGCAACAAGCCGCCCCGTGAGTTCAGCATCACGGCTGCATCAACAGGAGGCTGCACCATCACTTTGCGTGTAGATGGCGTGTGTGGCTCCGTCATTGGTAAGGTCACCATCGGCGCCACCGCTTCGCTCGACGATTATAAGGCATTCACCGCCGCTGCCGAGATTGCCCAGGGCGTTCACGACCTTTATCTCTGCTTTAGCAATGCCACTGGCGAGACGCACCTCGACTGGTGGAAATTCGTGAAGTAGTGTATCCACAGCAGTCACAGAACACACAGAGAGAATGTTTATGAACCGACTGATACTGTCTGTTACCACCTGCTTGCTGGGGCTGATGATGGCCCACGCTGCAACCGACATGCCTTTCGGCAAGGGAACTTTGAGACTGACACCTCTGGCAAAGAACGCCATACGCGTACAATATTTTATAAGTAGCCCCGACAATGGTTTGCCCGACTGGCTTTACGTGAAGCACAGCGAGGAGCTGAAGCCCGAAGTGTCGTTCAATGTCGATGCACAGCAGGGGACAATTAACATCCTCAACCGCAAGGGAACGCCAGTCTTCACCGCAGTGCGCCATGAGCTGGCTGACGGTGTGGCCACCTTGGCTTTCCAGTCGCCGGCCGATGAGTTCCTCTATGGCCTCGGACAGTTTCAGGACGGTTTTGTCAATGTGCGTGGTCTCACCAGGAGGCTCACACAAGTGAACACCCAGATCTCCGTGCCCATGCTCCTTTCGAGTAAGGGCTACGGCGTTCTGTGGAATAATTATGGACTCACCGATTTTAATCCTGCCGACCAAAGCGTTCCACTCGAACCGCTCGTCGACCTTCCCTCCGCCCAGCAGAAAGAAGAGGTTGTGAATGTCACTTCAACCGAGGGCGGTCGGCGGGAGGTGCGTCGCCATCATCTATTCGAGTCCTCCATCACGGTGGAGCAGGAGGGCGACTATGCCTTGATGCTCGACGTGGGGCAGACGATGGCACGCCGTCACAATCTGATGGTGGATGGCGAGACTGTCGTGGATATGCGCAACATGTGGCTGCCGCCCACTACCTCTGCCATCGTGCACCTTAAAGCCGGCAACCATCTGGTGCGTGCAGATATCACCAATGGCGACAATCCGGTGCTTTATTATCGTCGCGTAAGCGATGAGACCGTCTTCCGTTCGCCTGTGGCCACGGCTGTCGACTACACCGTGTTCATTGGCTCGCCCGACGAAATCATCGCCACCTACCGCATGCTCACCGGCCCCGCCCCCCTGATGCCCCGTTGGGCACTGCGTTATATCCATTGTCGTGAGCGCTTCCATTCCTCTCAAGAGATTATGCAGACGGCCAAACGCTTCCGCCAGGAAGAGTTGCCCGTGGGCATGCTGGTGCAAGACTGGCAGTGGTGGGGCAAGCACGGTTGGAACGCCATGAAGTTCGACGAGGACAATTATCCCGACCCTCGTGCGCTCACCGATAGCTTGCACCAGATGGGGCTGCGGCTGATGCTCAGCGTGTGGTCGAAGATTGACAAGAACAGCGAGGTGGGCCGCGAGATGGAATCGGCGGGCTACTACATCCCCGGCACCGACTGGATAGACTTCTTCAATCCCGATGCCGCCGCCGCCTACTGGCGCAATTTCAAGGAGCGACTGGTGCCAACGGGCATCGATGCTTGGTGGCAGGACGCCACCGAGCCAGAGAATGACGACCTGCGAGGACGCCGCGTCAACAAAGGCCAATGGGCGGGCGAGCAGGTGCGCAACATCTATCCGTTACTGGTGAACAAAACAGTCTACGAGGGACTGGCGACCGTGGGCAACAAGCGCCCGATGATTCTCACCCGATGTGGCTTCCCCGGCATTCAGCGTTATGGCTCGGCCATGTGGAGCGGCGACGTGGGCAACGACTGGCAGGCACTACGCTATCAAATCAGCGCCGGACTGGGCATGCAGGCCGCTGGCATCCCTTGGTGGACCTACGATGCAGGAGGTTTCTTCCGTCCTTCCGACCAGTATACTAATGCCGACTATATCGAGCGCATGCTCCGTTGGATCGAGACCAGCGTCTACCTCCCCCTGATGCGTGTGCATGGCTACATGAGCAACACCGAGCCCTGGAACTACGGAGCCGAGGCACAGACCATCATCGCCCAGTGCCTGAAAGAGCGCGAGCGCCTACTGCCATATATCTATAGTCAGGCAGCGGCCATCACTTTCGATGGCTCCACACTCATGCGTCCGTTGGTGTTCGATTTTGCTAACGATGCCGAGGCCTTGCGCCAGAATTGTGAATACATGTTTGGCCCGTCGCTGCTCATCAGTCCTGTCACGCAGGGCGGTGTCACAGAGTGGACCACCTATCTGCCCAAGAATGCAGGGGGCTGGTACGACTATCGCACGGGCCGCTTCTATGCTGGTGGCCAGAGCGTCACCACCCCTGTGGATAAGGCCCATATCCCCGTCTTCGTGCGGGGCGGCAGCATCATCGTTGAAGATGGGGGGCTCATCACCGTCTATCCTGGTGCCGATGCCACCTTCTCTCTCTACGAGGACGACGGCACCACTACCACCTACCGTCAGGGCATCTATACCCGCACTACTATTTCTTGGGACGATACCCACTACAAGCTCACCCTCTCGAACAGCCTGGGCCGTTATCAGCCTGGAGAGCGTACCTACACCGTTAGCGTAGTGGGTGGGGGAAAGGCCGAATTGGTGTATAAAGGAAAGAAAACAACCGCTATAATCAGATAAGCTTATGAAAAAAACACTTGTTTCTTCTCTGTTGCTGCTCTGTGCTGCATCTACGGTACAAGCGCAACCACGTGCCAATGCTGATGGCACAGTGACATTCCAGTATCAAAACGATTCGGCAAAGTCGGTGATGGTCGACGTGCAGTTTGCCGGGCGCAAGGCCATGACAAAAGGCGACGACGGCACTTGGACCGTTACCCTTGGCCCAGCAGCCCCCGACATGTATCCCTATTGCTACATTGTCGACGGCGTCAGCGTGATGGATCCCCAGAACCCGCTCTATTTCCCCAACGAGGGATTCAAAAACAGTCTGTTGGAGATTCCTGGCAATGGAACGCTGCCACACGACATCCGCGAGGTGCCCCACGGACGCGTGGAGTATGTTCATTATTATTCCAAGAGCCTTGGCGGAACCAACAACGCCATCGTCTATCTGCCACCTTCGTACACGGGTGCAGGGATGGGAATGCAATTCAACATGGGCGACCAGAAGAAGTATCCCGTCTTCTACCTCATCAGCGGAACCACCGATACCGAGGAGGTATATTATAAGGTGGGACGCGTGAACTACATCCTCGACAACCTGATTGCCGACGGAAAGGCCAAGGAGATGATTGTGGTGCTGCCCTACGGCAATCCCACCAAGCTGTTGGCCAAGCCGGCAGAAGGGGGCGCTCCCCAGATGCAGTTCGGGGGCGACGTCTTCAGCAAGGACCTGATTAACGACTTGATGCCCTTCATCGAGAAGACCTACCGCACTGCCAACAGCAGCGACAACCGTGCCATTGGCGGTTTTTCGCGGGGAGGCAACCAGGCGCTGGCCATCGGTCTGACCAACCTCGACAAGTTCTCCTATCTTTGCTCCTACAGCTCGTTCACATCGACCACCCTTCCCAATGTGTACGACAATGCCTCCGACACCAACAAGAAGATTCGCCTCTTCTGGCTCGGCGTAGGCACCGACGATTTCCTCTACGGCAACGCCCGTGACTACATGGAGTTCCTCGACAAGAAGGGCATCACGTCCGTAAAGGAATTCACCACCGACAAGTTCGGCCACACCTGGATGAATGCCAAGTACTTCCTCTCGAAGACCCTGCCGTTGCTCTTCAACAAGAAGGCTGCCGAGGCTGCCATGAAGGAAGGCAAGCCCGCTCCCGCCGCATCAGGTCAGGAGCAGCAGTTCACGCCCGGTGTCATGGCACGTCTTTTCCCACGGCCCATCATCTCGCCTGAGTACGGCGAACAGGGCATCACTTTCCGCTTCAAGGCTCCTGAGGCCAAGAAGGTGGAGCTGTTGTGCGAGCTGGTGCCCGATGTCATAGAGATGGAGCGCGACACCGCTGGCGTATGGAGCACCATCATGAAGGATTATCTCTTCGAGACCTTCAAATACTGCTTCCTGGTCGATGGCACGCCTGTGGCCGACCCCAGCAACATGTATCTCTCGCCCGACCGCGGCTTCAAGTTCAGCATTGCCGACAATCCCGCTTCGCCCTTCAACTTTGCATCGCAGGGCGATATTCCACACGGCCGCATAGGCTATGACCTCGAGCAAAACGAGGCTTGGTACACATCGCCAACCAGTCAAACGCAAGGTTTCTCGATGCCGCGTTTCGTGCAGCTCATCCCCGGAAAAGACGACACCGTGGAGAGCTGGTTCAAGGTGGGCGGTGCCGATGCCATTGTTGACCGCCTGTTGGCCGATGGCAAGACGAAGCCCGTCATCATCACCACCAGCAATATGGAATTCATGCAGCAGGGTGGCGGCATGCCGCAGATGCCCGGCTTCAGCATGAACATCAAGACGTTGCGTGCCGACGATTACGCTACTTGGAGCCAGCGTCGCGCTGCCCTCATCAAGTTGCTTCTCGACATCGGTAAGGAGCCCGACCAGCAGTTCGGATTCCCCGGCGGTGGCGGTCGTCCTGGTGGTGCAGGCGGTGGCCGTCGTGGCGGCGGAGGCGGCTTCGGTGGTGGCTTCCCCGGCGGCGGAGGCTTCGGTGGAGGCGGCTTCGGTGGCGGTGGCTTTGGCGGCAACCGTCCCGGCGGAGGCTTCTAAAAATCCCCTACGCATTTTCATACTCTCATCTCATAATGAAGCGCTGACTGTTCCCAAGCAGTCAGCGCTTTTTTCGGTTCGCCCGGCAGGAATCCTGTTTTCAACCCTAAACGCCTGATACTCATAGGAAAAATGCGTTGCGTCAACAGTGAACGTTGATACCCCAAAAAATCTCGTACGAGATTTTTTCAAAAGTCGTTACCATTTTTCAAAAAACCGTTACCAAAATTTTCCACAGCGTTACCGTATTGTCAAGGTGAGTTCTGTTTGTTCCAAAAACGATGCGCAGCCTTTCACCTTGTCCCCTGTATGCTGCAATGCTGCATGCTGCATTTCGGGGGCACATGTCTTCTTTTTTTTACGCTTCAGTAGGGGGTAGGGCGGAGTATTAATAAAGTCAAGTTTCGCTAGTACTTAGCACAGCCCCGGCTCGGGTCTCATAACCACCGTCGTGAAACGCGACAGTGG
>JAFZSR010000120.1 GCA_017619275.1 Prevotella sp.
CGACGAGGCTATCAGCCACCTTGATGCTCCCGGCAGTGTCGACCGCATGGATGCTTTTATCGTTGCCGTGAAGCGAAAGATCAACGCCCTCAACGACCTGCACCGTTTTGCTGAGGTCATTCCATTGTGCCAACGCATTCTCGATGGACTCGACTACTACGAACTGCATGCCAAAGACTACGCCGAGGATAGCTATCGTCTCTCATGGAGCGACAATCCCAGTGACCGCGACCGCTATATGGACTTTAGCCGCGCACAGGCATGGGGATTCTTGGCGCAGGCGTATAGTAGCCTCACCCCTGGCCCCTCTCCAAAGGGCGAGGGGAGTAATTACCAGAAAGCGCGGGAGTATCTTACGCTTTTTGATAACACCGGATATGGCAAGACGTTCAGTGCTCGTCGCATGATAGCTCCTACTCAGATGGCGCTGGGTATGTATGATGAAGCCCTGATGACTAATGATGAACAGGTTCGTCGTATGGCTGCAGACACGCTGAACGATGACTATGCCGTTATTCTCCGCAATCATGCCATTGCCGCCCATGCTAAGAGTCATTACGCTGAGGCCTACGACTATCAGACACGCTATGCCGACCTCTCGAAGGTGCTCAGCGACAGCCTCATCAAGGGCAAGGCTCATGAGTATGCCGCCCGTTACCACGACCAGGAACAGAAGTTGGAGATAGCACAGATCAATGCTGAAAACCAGCGCAAGACCATCATCATCTGGGCCGCCGTTATCATTATCATGCTGATTAGCATCTTTGCCACCTGGCTCCTCCGCCAGTGGCGCGTCATCCGTCGCAAGAACCTCGTATTGGTAGAGCAGATTGGCGAGGCAATTGAATATAAGGAGAAATACGAAGCCATCGTGGACCATTGTGAAAAGCCGGCAATTGCTAATGGCAAGAAGACCACAACTGTTGAGCCCGCAATAGAATCCGACCTGCTTTCGCTTGACGACATTTCCGATGACGAGCTGTTCCGCCGCCTGCGTCATGTCATCAAGCGCGAGCACCTCTACCTCGACCCCAACCTTGACCGCCAGAAAGTCATGGATATGTTCCAGCTGTCGAAACGTCGTGTGGGAGCAGCCTTCGCCCAAGGTTCAGAATTCAATAGCCTTGCCGACTTCATCCGCGACTGTCGTCTGGAGTATTCCTGTAGCCTGCTTGTCACGCGTCCCGACCTCAGCATCAAAGAGGTTGCCGCCAAGTCTGGCTTCAACTATGCCAGCACCTACAGCTCCGACTTCAAGAACCGCTACACCATGACGCCCAGCAACTACCGCGAGCTAAAGGCGAAGAGGTAAAATCATCAGTAAATAACTATTCTTTTTTACTAAAAAAGCCACGGCAGAGGAGTCGTGGTTTTTTTGTTTGTGTTGGCGTAAGTCTTTTGGATTTGTGCCGATTATTCTTTTGGATTTGTGTTTCTCTTTTGGTATTGTCCAAAAAGTCTTAGGGGATTGTCACAGCTCTTGCGCGTACCTTGTATTTTAGGTAAATTTGCAACGAAAGTTTTAACAACTCTAATCAAAAAAATAGACAAATGGAAGTTATACTTTGGATAGTTCTGTTAGGCTTAGCCATTTTGGTGACCGCACTTGTGGTCAGCCTTCACTATCAGCGTAAGTACACTCCCATTTTCCGCCAGTTGTCAGAACTGCTGTCGAACAAAGATCTCAGTGAGACAGACAAAACTATTGAGAAACCAGAAAAGAAGACTGACAGTAATACAAGGAAACCGATTGACGAGACAGACAATACTATAGACAATCCCATTAACAACGCACAAAAAGAAACAGCAAAGACAGCAAAGGAAGGCAAGACCGTTGATAGCGCGGATGGTGAACTGTTCAAACAGTTGACCGAAGCCATCCGAAAGGAGCAGTTGTACATAACGCCGAAGTTCGGGCGCAAGGAACTAGTGGAGCGTTTCCACCTGACCGGCAAGCGCGTCAGCACGGCGTTTTCGATGGCTGGCACATCGGTGCCTGAGTTCATCCGCGAGTGCCGGTTGGAGCATGCCAGGCAGCTGATGGTGGAACGGCCCGAGATGACATTGAGCGAAATTGCTGCTGCCTCGGGCTTTGTCCATGCCTCGACGTTCACCGTTGATTTCAAGAACAAATACGGCGTCTCGCCCACGATATACAGGGAGAAAGAGTTAAGGGCTAAGAGCAATAGTGAAAAGTGATCTATTATGGAAACGAAAACAATATTACTACTCGTGCTAATCATATTTTTGTTGGCACTATCCATGGCCGCTTTCATCATCATAAGGCGGTCGCATCGCGATGATACGTATTACGACGACCGTTGGAAGATTTATCACTCGGAAAAGAAGGGAATTGATGCCAAACAATGACATCATACTATTTGTGCTGACCATAGTCATCTTAGTGTTGGCTGTGGTCATCGCTGTGCTGATGTGGCAGGTTCAGCGTCGTCGCCAGTTGTTGGAACGGCGGCGCGAAGTCATCGAGCGCGAGAATCGCGAGGCCGAGGCGCTGCTCAGGGAGCGCGAACAAGGCATCGGCGACGATATCCCCAAGTTCCGTGACATCGAGGACGAAACGAAGCATCAGCAATTGACGATTCCGTTTGAAGAGCCTATTAAATGATAACAATTTTAAAATTTTATTCAACTTTCGCAAGTATGCTAATGAGCTGTAATTCAAAGCCCCATCGGGGCTTAATAGGGATAGCCAGCCATTTCAATGGCTGGTATGAGACGGCGGGGAAAACGCGTGCCTTTAGGTACGCGACAACAGATCCCTATCGCGTACCTACGGCACGCATTCCATTAACTGACACATTACCAGCCATTAAAATGGCTGGCTACCCCTATAAAATGCCTACGGCATTACTTCAGAAACGTGACTATATAATTTTAAAACTATAGAGATATGACAACAGATGTAATGACTTTTGCGATTCTGGCTGTGGCGGTGCTGCTGAGCGCCATCGTCTGGAGCCTCTTCGTCCAGTGGCGCATGCAGAGGCGCAAGCTGGATGAATCGGAGCGCGAGGTGGCCGACGCCATCACTCGCCACATCGAACTGCTGTCTGCCGTTGCCGCCATGTTGGTGACGAAGGGCAGCATTGCTCTCGCCGCCGTGATGATGCTGACCGCCTGTACGAAGGAGGGCGACACCATCTACGAGTGGGATCCTAACGAACCGAAGGCGAGCACGAAGCCGCTCGTCACGGTGATTTACGGTCAGGACGCCTTGGGCGACCGTTCCTACAACGACCTGATCTACCAGGGCGTGGAGGAGGCCGCTGCCAAGTACGGCCTGCGCACCATGCAGCTCTCACCGACGAGCTACGATGAGGGCCGCGGCTACCTGGAGAGCATGTTCCAGACGGTTAAGGACGTGAACGACACCGTGCGCCGCCTGTTCATCGTCTGCGCAGCGGGCTATGACGACTACATCCGTCAGAACAGCCACCTCTTCGACAGCAATCCCAACGCCGACCTGCTCTACTTAGAGACCCCCGAGCCTCTGGCCAGCGGCGGCTCCACGCTCTACCTGCCCTACTATGGGGCGATGTACGAGGCCGGTGCCATCATGCCTGCTCTTATGATGAATGAATGCATGCTCCTCGTCTCCAATCCCGAGGATGCTACGGTCAACAAAGCTTCCAAGGGCTTTACCGACGGCTTCCAGACCGACTACTATCAAGCTAAGTACGAATGGGGCGGTGTGGTGGAGAAGCACCTCGAAACCCGCTATCTGGCCGAGTACTCCGGCGAAGGCTACAATATTCCCGATTCCACAGCCTTCCACATCATTAATGAAGTCGACGAAGTCTTTGACTATGGCTATATCGTACCCATCTGCGGCGGTTCCGGCACCAAGCTCAGGTATCTGTGCGAACTGACGTACACCATCGGCGGTTGTATTGGTATAGATGTCGTGGCACCCACCCAGTGGCTCTCGATTCTCAAGCACATCGACCGCGCTGTTGCTCTCTGCGTAGGCCAGTGGCTCTCGCCCGAAGGTATGCCCAAGCACCAGGTGCTGGGTCTGAAGGAAGGCTATACCGAGGTGGCAATCAATTCTGCTCTATGTGATTTATCATTGTATAATGAATTTGTTCCCGAGGAACTGCGCCAGCAGATTCACGAGGATGCTATCAGAAAGGAGGCCGAATATGATAAGTGAAAAGAGAACAGTGAAAAGTGAAAAATTAGGAATGTGGCTGTGCGCAGCATTCTTTATCCTTTGTTCTTCATTCTTCATTTCCTGCTCCAGCGATGACGACAAGATTGTCCTTCAGACGGAGCATACGTGGGTGGACAAGAAGGTAGCGGTGGTCTATCCCAACCGCAACGCCATCACCAAGGCGCAGCTGGAGCGCACCGCACAGTGGTTCCTCGACAACTTCCAGGAGGCACAGCTCTCCGGCGACGTCTGCGTGCGTCTGCATCTCGAATGGTACGACGAGCTTTCCGGCAACCTCGACGCCCTCAGCACCCAGCTGGCCAACGACTCCAACGTCGTGGCCATCGTCGGCCCCTTCAACAGCAACAGCCTTGAGGTCTTTGCCAAAGCCTGCCAGCAGACGCAGAAGCCACTTATCGCACCGACGGCCACCAGCGAGGAGGTCATACGCCGCTACGCCGTACCCACGCAGAGCGGCGCACGCACCGTGCGACCCTTCCTCTGGTCGCTCACCGAGAGCGACGTAGCCTTCACCGAGGTCATCATGACGGCCTACGCCGCCTTTGTGCAGAAACTCTATTTCCTCATTTCCTCGTCGGTAATTCTTTCGCCCGACAATCTCTATGGCAAGACCTTCTTCGACTGGGCTCCCTTCCAGGCTGAGAACCTGAGCATAAACCTGTCCGACAACCAGCAATATTCATCCACCGCAGAACTGCTGGATAAGATAAAGGTCGTCCTAAACAACAATCCGCAGCAGTGGGAAGGCATCCTCGTGCCTACCGTACAAATGTTCTGTGTTCTGGAGAACCTCGACCAGTTCTACAGTGTGGCAGAGATGCGACGCCAGTGGTATCTGGATTTCAGCAATAAGAACGAGGACTACGGCATCCCCGACGGCACGCCCATCGACGACCCCATCTATGATGAATACGCCAACGAGATAGCCTCCTTCCGCCGCACATGGATAGCACTGAGCGACTTCAGCCAGGAGGAGATCGATGCCCTCACCGCTGGCCAGCGCCGCATCCTTGAGGACTACCAGGGCTTCTCGCCCTACGCCGACCCCACCACGGGTTTCGAGATCAGCTACGAGCGTAAGTTTGGCGTCAAGCCCACCTTCGAGGAGTGTAAGTTCTACGACGGTCTCCTGCTGGCGGGTCTCGCCTGTCACAAACTGGCGACAGCCGGCACCTCCAGCGCGGAGGCAGATTCTTCACTTTTAACTCTCAACTCTCAATTCAACCAGGCCATCTACGACCTCACCTTCCCCAATGCCGACGACAACCTGAGCGCCTCCATCTGGGCTGCCACGCCCATGCAGCTCTACCTGCGCTCCTTGGACAACGGCCAGGCGGTGAAGTTCCGCGGCGCGTCGGGCAACATCGCCTTCGATGCCGAGAGCTGTGCCGCCGCTGCCGGCACCACCTATATCCATTGGCGCATCAAGGACGGCAAGATCGTCTGCCTCAACTATTTCAGCTCCGATGTCAGCCACCGCATGAGCGAGGCCACCGTGGCGTGGAAATACTTCTACGACGAGAACATAGCCCTACAGCGCTTCGGCGAGCAGGCCACCGATGCCGACGTCGGCATCAACTACGCCCCACTTACCGACCAGTATGCCGTGCTCGTACATGCCAGCGAAGGCTTCTCTAACTACCGCCATCTCGCCGACGTCCTCAACGTCTATCAGCAGCTGAAGCTGGGCGGCTTCGACGACGACCATATCATACTCATCGCCGACCGCTCCGTGGCCGACGACAAGAACAACCCCGAGCCCGGCACTATCCGTGCCTCTATTGGCGGACCCGACCTCATGGCTGGTGCCGTCGTCGATTACGATGCCAAAGAGCTCTCCGCTGCCGACATAGCCCGCATCCTCACAGGTCAGCGCACCGACTATCTGCCCGTGGTGCTGCCTCCCGATGCCGGACATAACGTGTTCGTATATTGGAGCGGTCACGGACGCAGCAGCACCCACGGCGGCTCCAACGAGTTCCAGTGGCGCGAGACTCCACGCGGTCTGGGCCTTACCGCCTCATTGCTGCGTCAGGCTGTCACCATGATGCAGAAGGCCAACAGCTACCGCAAGCTCCTCGTCGTGGCCGAGCCATGCTATGCCGAATGTGTGGTAGCCACGCTCGAAGGCATACCTGGCGTCCTCGCAATGACGGGTGCCAACACCCAGGAGCAGTCATGGGCCGACAACTGGAACGCCGCCGGCTCATTCTGGATGTGCGACCGCTTCACCTCGAACTTCGTCGACGCCATCGCCCAGAATCCGGCCATTACCTACCGCGATCTATACCTCTACTGTGCGCAGCACACGTTGGGCTCACACGCCCGCATCGTGAATGCCGCCAACTTTGGCAATCTATATCACACCGGCCCCGCCGAGTTTATTAAAAAGGTAAATAATTAAAAAATATAAGGTCACATGAAAATGATTC
>JAFZSR010000121.1 GCA_017619275.1 Prevotella sp.
CCTTTGCACAAGAGAGAGACGACAACAGCACATGGAGTGACCTGACGGCAGATAACAGCGGCAAGCGCTATGTCAGGCTCTTTACGGATCCAAATGCTGTGGACAATAATATCGATGTGACCAGCCGGACGACGTCGTGGGCGGGCCCCTGCACGTACAACGTGACGAGCAACGTGACCATCGGCAGCCGCATCACTGTGACGGGCGACGTGACGCTCGTCATCGCCGACGGCGCAACGCTGACGGCCAGTAAAGGCATCACCATTGCCGACGGTTATACACTGACCATCGAAGGTTCGGGTACGCTAATTGCCACGGGCGAGAATGGTAGTCGTGGACAAGATGGTCTTTCGGGCAAGAAAGGCGGTGACGGCACGGATGGCATCAGCGGTGATATCACTGTCAAAGGCGCCACTGTTCATGCCACGGGTGGCGATGGTGGCGATGGTGGAAATGCCACTGATAACCCCGGGACAGGTGGTGACGGCGGCGACGGTGGTGCTGGCATCAGCGGCGATGTCACCTTCAATAGCGGCATAGTCATTGCCATGGGCGGTGTCGGCGGGAGCGGTGGCAGCGGGAGCAGTGGCCTTTTGGGGAGCGACGGGAGTATCGGTTCCCACGGGGGCGATGGGTATAACGGTGCCATGGGCAAGGGCATCGGCGGAACGGTGATCTGCGACAACGGAGCCTTGGCACAAGAGAGAGACGACAACAGCACATGGAGCGACCTGACGGCAGATAACAGCAGCAAGCGCTATGTCAGGCTCTTTACGGATCCAAATGCTGTGGACAATAATATCGATGTGACCAGCCTGACGACGTCGTGGGTGGCCGGTTGCACGTACAACGTGACGAGCAACGTGACCATCGGCAGCCGTATCAGTGTGACTGGCGACGTGACGCTCATCATCGCCGACGGCGCAACGCTGACGGCCAGTCAAGGCATCAGCATCGCCGACGGTTTTACGCTGACCATCGAAGGCTCGGGCACGCTGACTGCCACTGGCCAGAAAGGTAATGATGGGAAAAGTAATGGTTACCTTGGGAATGGTGTAGAGGGCGGAGCCGGCACTGCTGGTATTAGCGGTAATGTCATCGTCAATGGTGCCACCGTCAATGCCACGGGCGGCAATGGAGGCAATGGAAGCAAGGCAGGCACTGCAGAAAGCACACTCGCTGGTAGTTTTGTTGGAGGAGCTGGCGGCGCTGGTGGTGCTGGTATCAATGGAAATGTCGTTTTCTATGACGGTGATGTCAATGCCACAGGCGGCAATGGTGGCAACGGTGGCAGGTGTGCTCAGAATTATTATTACGATTATGTCGGTTCTGGTGGTGCTGGCGGTTCAGGTGGTGCAGGTATCAATGGCTCTATCATTTTCCATGGTGGCATTGCAAATGCCATGGGTGGCAATGGTGGTGAAGGTGGCAGAAATGGCGCCGCTGACTATGGTTTTCCCACTTCTGCCGGAGGCGCCGGAGGTGCTGGTATCATTGGCGATGTCATCTTCAATGCTGGTGCTGGCAATGCCACGGGCGGTGACGGAGGTGCTGGAGGAGCTGGAAATAGAACTGGAAGTAACGGTGCCACGGGCAAGGGCATCATCGGAACATTGACCTGCAACAACGACGGTGCATTAGCCCAAGAAAGCGACAACAACAGCACATGGAATGTCATGACGACTGGGAGCAGCCAGAAAAGATATGTCAAGGTTGGTCTCCTTGTACTGATGACCCTGGCCGACAATGGCGACAACACCACTGCCATCAGCGATCATGTTAACCAGACCTGCAAAGTCATCCTCTCCGGCCGCACGTTCTATAAGAACGTCTGGAACACACTATGCCTGCCGTTCAGCTTGACGGCCGAGCAGGTGGCGGCACAGCTGGCTCCCACGAAGTTGATGGAACTCGACACAAAGGGCACCTACACCGATGATGAGAACGTTAACCATCAGACAGGCCTTGAAGGCACAACGCTCTATCTCTACTTCACGAAGGCCACTACCATCAGTGCGGGCAAGCCATATCTCATTAAGTGGGCCAGCGGCGAAAACATCGAGAACCCCGTCTTCACCGCCGTCATCATCGACAAGACCATGCACGATGTGGAATTCACAGGCGGCAAGTTCGTGGGCACCTACAGCTACACGAAGTATATGGAGGAGGACAAGAGCATCCTCTTCCTGGGCAGCAACAACACGCTCTACTACCCGCAGCCCGACACTTCCAATCCCGACGAACCCAAATATCCCAGCATCGGTGCCTTCCGCGCCTACTTCCAGCTGGGCAACGGCATCACGGCTGGCGACGTGAGTGATGTCCGCCTGTTCTTCAACGACAGCGAGGCCACAGGAATCTTTGACGTTGAACGTTTAACGTTCAACGTTCAACGTGACAACGCGTGGCACACGCTGGATGGACGCCAGCTGCAAGGCAAGCCCACAAGGCATGGCCTATACATCCATGGAGGACGTAAGGTAGTAGTGAAGTAAAGGCTGGCGAAGAGAAAACCACAAGATCTGAGTGTGTCACACAGAAACCACAGAAACAGCACCCGCATGGCTGTTCTGTGGTTTCAGTGATTTTTGTCGCCGAACTTACCTTTCGCTCGGAAATGAAAAACAAAAACTTGTTTTTTCTTTCATTTCTCTCACTTATTTTGTAACTTTGCGGCCTAAAAACGTGAAAGTACTATGATCTACAGACCATCAAAGGCTTCGATAGGGCGCGAGTTTCGCGACTATGTATTGATAACGATTGCGATGCTGTCGTACTGCATTGGCTGGACGGTGTTTCTGCTGCCTAACAATATCACCACGGGCGGCGTGGCCGGCGTGTCGTCGATATTGTTTTGGGCAACGGGCATCCCGGTTCAGCTGAGCTACTTTGCCATTAACGCCGTGCTGCTGCTGGTAGCGCTGCGTGTGCTGGGGTGGCGTTTCTGCGTGAAGACGGTGTATGCGGTGGCGGTGCTCACGGTGTCGGTGGGCGTGGTGACGGCGCGCTACAGCGGACACCTACTGTCCGACCAGCCGTTCATGGCGGCCATCATCGGCTCGGTGTTCTGTGGCTGTGGCGTGGGCTTGGGGCTGGCGAACAACGGTAGCACGGGTGGCACCGACATCATTGCGGCCATCGTGAACAAATACCGCGACGTGAGCCTGGGACGCGTCATCCTCATCTGTGATGTGGTGATTATCAGTAGTAGCTACCTGGTGCTGAAGGACTGGGAGAAGGTGATCTATGGCTACGTGGTGCTCTACGTGACAGCCTTCTGCATCGACCAGGTGGTGAACTCCATGCGGCGCTCGGTGCAGTTCTTCATCATCAGCGACAAGTATAAGGAGATAGGCGAGCGCATCAACAAGGAGCCCCATCGTGGTTGCACCGTCATCGACTCGCACGGTTTCTACAGCGGCAAGGAGGTGAAGATGCTCTTCGTTCTGGCCAAGCGTCGACAGAGCGACCTCATCTTCCGCATCATCAACGATATCGACCCCACGGCTTTCGTCAGCCAAAGCGCCGTCATCGGCGTCTATGGCGAGGGCTTCGACCGCTTCAAGGTCAGAAGGCAAAAGGGTAAAGGGGGGCGTTAGTGTATTTCACTCACTTCCTTTAGGTTTTCCACTTCTTTCAGGCTGTCGAGGATGGCCTTCACCTCGTCGCGGTCATGGACGCGCAGGTCGATGGTGCCGTCGAAGATGCCGTCCTCGGTAGTGAAGGACAGTCGGCGAATGTCGACGCTGAGTTGGTTGCTGATGACGCGTGTGACCTCGTTCACCAGTCCTCGACGGTCGATGCCTCCCAGGTGTATGGTGGCATCGAAGAAGAGGAGCTTGTGCATGTCCCATTTCACATCGATGATGCGATTGCCGTAGCTGGCCTTCAGGCGGTTGGCCACCGAACAGGCACGCTTGTGAATCTCAATGCGGTTTTGCTTGTCGATGTAGCCCAGCACGTCGTCGCCGGGAATGGGGTGGCAGCAATCGTTGGGGAAGATGAATTGGTGGATGTTCTCCTCGTTGAGGAAGAGGGGTTTTTTGCGATCGAACTTGTCGGGAACGATGAACAGTTCCTTCTCCTCTTTCGTCTTTCCGCCTTCTTCTTTCTTGGCCTTCACAAAGGGCACGTACTTGCGCCATCCGCCGCTGCTCTCGTTTTTCTTGTTCTTCCCCTTCAGCTCGTCGGCGTCGGCGGTGCCTAGCACTATCTTCTTCTCGCCTATCTGCAGATAGAACTCCTCGCGCTGTTGACATTGGTGGTAGTTGCTCAAGCGGTCGATGGTAGCCTGCGACGACTCGAAGCCGTTGGTGGTGAGCCATGCGGTGAGCATTTCCTCGCCCTGCTTCTGCACTTCGCGCTGCGCACGCCGGATGATGGCTTGCACCTTGGCCTTGGCCTTGGCGGTGTAGACAAAGTTAATCCATGAGGGCTGTACGTGCTGCGACTTACTGGTGAGCACTTCCACCTGGTCGCCGCTGCTCAGTCGATGGCTCAGCGGCACCAGCTTGTGGTTCACCTTGGCGCCAATGCAGTGGCTGCCCAGGAAGGTATGGATGGAGAAAGCGAAGTCGAGCACGGAGCACTCGGCAGGCATGGTTTTGATTTCGCCCTTGGGGGTGAAGACGAAGATTTCGCTGGCGAAGAGGTTGAGCTTGATGGCGTCGAGGAAGTCCATGGCGTCGGGCTGCGGGTCGTCGAGGATTTCCTTGATGGTGTGCAGCCACTCGTTCATCTCGCTCTCGTCCTCCACAATCTCTGCCGCCTCTGGGTCGGCGCCATGGTCGCCCTCCTTGTATTTCCAGTGGGCTGCCAGTCCCTGCTCGGCAATCTCGTCCATGCGGTCTGAGCGTATCTGCACCTCAATCCATTGTCCCTCGTGCGACATCAGGGTGACATGCAGTGCCTGGTAGCCGTTGGCCTTGGGCTTGGTGAGCCAGTCGCGCAGACGGTCGGGGTGGCGACGGTAGATCTTGGTGAGGGCGGTGTAGATTTTGAAGCAGTCGTCCACCTCGTCCTTGCGGTTCTTGGGTTTGAAGATGATGCGCACGGCCAAGATGTCGTAGATCTCGTCGAAGGTGACGTGCTTGTTCTGCATCTTGTTCCAAATGGAATAAGGTGTCTTCACACGCTCACGAATCTCATAGTCGAAGCCCATTTCGCGGAGCACTTTCTCAATAGGCTGCGTGAACTGCTCGAACGACTGGTGGCGGCTTACGCGGCTGCCTTCCAGCTGGCGCTTGATGGTGGCGTACTCCTCGGGATGCTCGAAGCGGAAGCTGAGGTTCTCCAGTTCCGACTTTATCTTGTAGAGTCCCAGGCGGTGGGCCAGGGGTGCATAGAGGTAGAGCGTCTCGCCGGCAATCTTGTACTGCTTGTTGGCGGGCTGCGACTCCAGCGTGCGCATGTTGTGCAGGCGGTCGGCAATCTTGATGATGATCACGCGGATGTCCTCGCTCATCGTGAGCAGCAGCTTTTTGAAGTTCTCGGCCTGTGCCGAAGCTTGTTCGCCAAAGATACCACCGCTGATCTTCGTAAGCCCGTCGACGATTTGCGCTATCTTGTCACCAAACATGTTGGCGATGTCTTCCACGGTGTAGTCGGTGTCTTCCACCACGTCGTGCAGCAGTGCCGAGCAGATGCTGGTGCTGCCCAGTCCTATCTCGGAGCACACTATCTGCGCCACGGCGATGGGGTGCATGATGTAGGGTTCGCCCGACAGTCGACGCACGCCTTTGTGGGCTTGCCGGGCAAAGTTGAAGGCCTTGGTGATGAGGTCTACCTTCTTGCGGTGTCGCGAGTTGAGGTAGTCGCCAATCAGACGGTCGTAGGCCTCGCTGATCAACTTGTCGTCGTCGGCCTCGCGTTGTATGATTTCTTCTTCAGTCATCATAGGCTAGTACTTTTTGGCTTATTTCACTCTGATGTTCTGGCCCGCCCGGATGTTGTTGCCTCGTAGGCCGTTCAGTTGTTTGATGCGAGCCACGGTGGTGCCGTTGCGTCGGGCGATGGAGCTGAGCGTGTCGCCGCGCTTCACCTTCACGGTGACCGAGCGCTGGTTACGCTGCGAGCGCTTGGTGGTGGTGCGCTTCGGCGTGGACTGCACCACGGGAGTCTCGTCGATGGCCACCTCGTCGCGCTTGGTTTGCATGACGGCAGCACCATGGTAGATCGAGTCCTGCATGTCGATGAAGCGTCCCACCTCGGTAGTGGGCAGCCGCAGGGCCGACGGGGCCGAGAGTCCGGGCACCAGGTCGCGGCGATAGACGGGATTGAGCGAGCGCAGCATGTCGACATCGAGGTTGCACACCTGTGCCACCTGCTGGAAGGTGATGTTGCGGTCGACCATCACCGTGTCGGTCTTCACGGGCAGCTTGCTGGCCATGGGGCAGATGCCATGCTCGCAATAGTAGGTCATGGCATAGTTGGCGGCGATGAAGGCGGGCACATAGCCGCGCGTCTCCTTGGGCAGATAGGGGTAGATGGCCCAGTAGTCGCGCTTGCCACCCGAGCGGCGGATGGCCTTGTTGATGTTCTCCGGGCCGCAGTTATAGGCGGCGATGACCAGGTTCCAGTCGCCAAAGATGTTGTAGAGGTCGCGCAGGTAGCGGGCGGCGGCGTAGCTCGATTTCACGGGGTCGCGGCGGTCGTCGCTCAGCGATGTCACCTCCAGGCCGTAGGCCTTGCCCGTGGCCAACATGAACTGCCAAAGGCCCGTGGCACCGGCACGCGAGACGGCCGTGGGGTTGAGAGCCGACTCGATGATGGGCAGGTATTTCAGCTCCAACGGCAACTGGTAGGTGTCGAGTGCCTGCTCAAAGATGGGCATGTAGAAGTTGGCGGCGCCCAGCATATAGCTCACCTGTCGGCGCAGACGCCCCATGTAACGATCGATGCACGAGCGCACCACGTCGTTGTAGGCCATCTCCATCACCGTGGGCATGCGGCGCAGACGGTCGATATACACCTCGCGGTCGAACTGCGGGTTCTCGCTCAGCTGCTGGCAGCCTGCGTCGTCCTGCAGGTAGGTCTTCGACATGTATTGGTTCATCAAACTGTCGAGATTGGCGTCGGTCAGCGCTTCGGGGAAGTCGAAGCCAGGGCTGTAGTCGCCCTCTTCCTCGTTGTAGAGCACCTCCACCTCGGCTTCATCCTCGTCGTCATAGTCGTCAAGGTCGTCGGTGTCAACAATTTGTGCCGGCAGTGCCATCGGCAACAGGGCCCAAAGGGCAAGTATGGTCTTTCGTATTTTCATTTTTTACGTTTTGCGATTTGTTTCAACTATTCAACTTTCTTCAGAAGTCGAGCACGCAGCTGGCCCCCAGCGAGGCATCGGCGAGCGGGTTGCGGCCCAAGCCACCCTTGATGACGGCGGGGCGCAGTTTCAGTGAGAGGTCTTTCGAGATGTCGAACACCGACAACTCGGCATCAACGTAGGCATCGATGACCGAAACGGCATAGACGCCCAACATCACAAAGAAGCTCAGGTCGCGCCAACGGCGGAAGCGGTCCTTACGCTTCTTGAAGACATTTTTCCAGTACTCTGGTCTGCGATCAATCTGTTGCCCTAAGTGCTCAAACTTTTTGTAGCTGGCCGTGTTGGGGTCGTCGTCCATGATGTCGCGGTAGGCTTGGGCATAGTCCTTGTACATCATGTTGTTCCACCGCATGGCATAGACGCATCCCACGAATCCGCCGTAGACGATGGGTAGCTTCCAGAACTTGCGGTTGTAGATTTGTCCACCGCCGGGGATGACCAGTGCCAGCCACAGCGCGCGTTGCGGGTCGGGGCGCCAAGTTGCCCAATCACGTCCGGTAGTCTCCATCGTTGCCTCCATGGCCTCCACATCATCCATCGCAGGGTTGATGGTGTCTAATGGGGCCATGTCCATGGCGTTGTACATCGAGTCGATGGCCATCACGATGGAGTCGGTGACCTCGGTCTGCGCTGCTACGTGGTTCACGAACAATGAATGATGAATAAAGAATAATGCCGTAAACACTATCCATCGCAAAGAGAATATCTGTTTTTGACTATCCATTATTCACTTATCATTATTCTTTTTCCACTTAGGCATGCAGGGCCGCCAGGATTCGCTTCAGCTCATCGGCGTCGGCAAAGGGAATGCTGATTTTCCCCTTTCCGTTGGGCGAGTAGGTGAGCTGCACCTTGGTGCCCAGCAGGATGGCCAGCTTGCTGCGGGCGTCGGCCATCTCGGTGGGCAGCTGTGCCTTGGCCACAATCTTCTTCTTGGCCGTCTGCACGTCTTCGCCCTGCTTCATCATCTGCACCATCTCCTCCACCTTGCGCACGCTGTACTGGTTTTTCAGCACGTCGCGGAAGAGCTTCAGCTGCATCGACGGAGAGTCGAGTGCCAGCAGGGCGCGTGCATGACCCATGTCGATCTCGTGGTTCTTCAGAGCCATCTGTATCTGTGCGGGCAGCTTCAGCAGACGCATGTAGTTGGTCACTGCGGTGCGACTCTTGCCCACGCGCTCGCTGATCTTCTCCTGCGTCATGCCTGTGGTCTCGGCCAGATGCTCATAGGCCAGTGCAATCTCGATGGCGTTCAAGTCCTCGCGCTGGATGTTCTCCACCAGCGCCAGCTCCATCACGTTCTCGTCTTCCACCGTGCGAATGTAGGCGGGGATGGTCTTCAGCCCGGCACGCTGCGAAGCCCTCCAGCGGCGCTCGCCAGCGATGATCTGATAGCGGTCGGCAGCCACCTGGCGCAGGGTGATGGGCGCGATGATGCCCATGGTCTGAATGCTGGTGGCCAGCTCCTGCATCGCCGTCTCGTCGAACTCGCGGCGCGGTTGTTCGGGGTTGGGCTCTATCTGCTCGATAGGAATCTCGTTGAGGTTCGACGAGCCTTGTGTCCTCACGTCTCTCGTGTCGATGAGGGCATCCAGGCCACGCCCCAGCCCCATTTCGTCAAGGCCTCGGCCAATGACGCTCTTATCATATTTCTTTCTTACAGCCATATATGCCCCCTAAGTTAGGGGGTTGGGGATCTGAACAAGCGTAAATCAGACCCTTAATAGATTTGTTAGACATTGGGAGCGTGCGCTTGTTCAGACCCCCAACCCCCTAACTTAGGGGGCTTTATCGGCTAATTATCTCCTTTGCCAGTGCCAAGTAGTTCTTGGTGCCGGTGCAGTCGGCATCGTAGAGGATGACGGGCAGTCCGTGCGAGGGACTTTCGCTGAGTTTCACGTTGCGCTGGATCACGGTTTTGAACACCAGCTCTTGGAAGTGGCGCTTCACCTCGTCGTAGATTTGGTTGGCCAGGCGCAGGCGCGAGTCGTACATCGTGAGCAGGAAGCCCTCAATCTCCAGACGGGTGTTCAGCTTCGACTTGATAATCTTGATAGTGTTTAGCAGCTTGGAGATACCCTCCAGGGCGAAATATTCGCATTGTACGGGGATGATCACCGAGTCGGCCGCCGTGAGCGCGTTCACTGTGATGAGGCCCAACGAGGGCGAGCAGTCGATGAGGATGTAGTCGTAGTCGGGCATGATGGGAGCCAGCAGGTTCTTGATCACGCGTTCGCGGTTGTCCAGGTTCAGCATCTCTATCTCGGCACCCACCAGGTCGATGTGGCTGGGGATGATGTCCAGACCCTCGATGTCGGTGGTGTAGATGGCTTCGCGCACGTCGGTCTTGTCGATGATGCATTCATAGATGGAGCAGTCCACTTCTTGGATGTTCACGCCCAGTCCGCTTGAGGCGTTTGCCTGCGGGTCGGCGTCCACCACCAGTACGCTCTTTTCGAGTGTGGCCAACGAGGCGGCAAGGTTAATGGTCGTTGTGGTCTTGCCCACACCGCCCTTCTGATTGGCCAATGCAATGATTTTTCCCATTTCTCAATCTTTCTCCTTAAAAACAGATTATAGGGTGCAAAGATACAAAAATTTCGCGAATAGACTCTCTAAAAATGGATATTTTAAGTATTTTTGCACAGTTTCTTGATTCACCATAATAACTCGGTCATCCGCACGCTACGGATGACAGGTGAGTTCTATGAATAATGATTCTCCGCTGTAACCCCATAGCGCCCCGAAGGGACAACAAGTCACTAGCTCAGGGCATCGCCCTGGGTAAGGGGATCCGCCAATTTCGCCCTGAAAGGGCAAAAGCATTTGATAATGAGAGGCTTTTGCCCTTACAGGGCTCCGCGCCAGGACTTATGCTTTGGACACGCTGATATTCTTCAAACCACGTCGTAGTTTTTATAAATTACGACGTGGTTTACAAAAACTGCGTCACGGTTTATATAGACCGCGTCGCAGTTTAAACAAATGAAAGGCTGGGGGATGTTTAGAAAGCTTCAGCCAGAATAATTTCCCTTAATTTCCCGAAATATCTTTCCCCCAAACGATGGGTTATATTGTCACCAGCTGCCGCCGCCACCGCCGCCGCCGCTGAACCCGCCGCCCGAGAAGCCGCCACCGCTGCTGCTTGAGCTGCTGCTGCTGTGGCTGATGGTGGTGATGGCGCTGTTGGAGGCGGTGAAGAGGCTGTTGGTCATGCTGCGGGTGAACTCATAGCCTGTGAGGGGGCGGACACTGTTGTACCACGACGGGCGCTCCATCTCCACATCGCGGAACAGGTTGGCCCACTTGCCGCTTAGACCGAACACCATGGCGTAGGGCAGGATGCGGTAGAAATACTGAGGGTCGTCGGCCTGTAGCTGCTCCAGTCGGGGTTTCTCGGCGGTCTGAATAAATTCGCGGAAGCCCAGCAGGCGACCCATCATCTGCACGCGGTAGTCGGTGTTGACGCTGAAGCGCCCTATCAGCTCGCATAGCACGAAGCTCACAGCGTAGAAGGCTGCGAGGCCCTGCCATGACAGGGGCATGCCGTAGGCGTTAATGAGGAGATAGTAGAAGATAAAGCATAAGGCAAACAGTAGCAGTCGGCCGATGAAGCCCAGCAACAGCCATCCCCGCTTGGCCACGATGTCGCCAGGGCTGGAGCCCAATCGCCACAGCGAGCAGAAGGTGAAAGGCAGGAAATAGAAGAGGCCGGCAAACATGAAGTGATCGAAGCTCCAAGTGCTGGTGACGGTGTTGGTGGCTAATGCCAGCGTGCCCACCACAGCCAGCAGGATGTAGATGCATATCCCCCACGACTCTTGCGTGAGTGTCCGCTCGCCAGTGAATTCCTTGGCCAGCGATTTTTTCAGCTTTTCCATGGCTTCGGGGTGCTCGCCCAGACTCTTCAGATTCACCGTGTGGCCATTACCGAAGAGCAGCTTCATCAGCTGGTGCTGGTATTTGGGCGCACGCCGTGGCAGGTCCTTCAGGCGGGTCAGTTTTAGGTCGGTGCTCTTGAAGAGCTTGCCCTTCTGCACCTCTTCTATGCTGATGTAGCCCTTCTCGGCCAGCCAGGGGATGAGCGAGGCGATGTCGACCGAGTCCACCGTGGTATCGATGATATAGCCCACTTCGGCACAGCATACATCGTCGGGCGGATAGAACTCTATCACCTTCGTGATGTGCTTATGCTTCGTCCGGAACATCATCACAACGATGACGGCCATACAGGCGATGCTGAGGGCGAGGAACAGGTAGTGCCAGAAATAGTGCACCGTGCGGGTGCCTTCGTAATAGTCGGCGGGCAGCAGGGCATAGAGGGTGACGCCCTGGCGCGGTTGCACCTCGCTGGCCGTGCCGCTGATGACGGTGGGCGTGGCTTCCACCTGCAGGTTGGCCATGAGGCCTCGACGGTCGCCATACTCGCCGGCATACACCTTTAGGTCGTCGGCGATGGAGTGGGGCAGGGGCTTATCGAATTCCACGCGAAAGCTGAAGCTGTCGATGGGCTGCTCGAAGTCGGTGCCCAGGATGGTGTGGTAGAGGTAGTCGAACTCTGGGCGGCGGTCGTCGGGATACTCATAGCGATAGCAGATGACGTAGCGTTGGTGCCCCCTCGCCTCGCGGTCCTCGTCGCCGATGCGAAGGATGCAGAACTCTTCGTCGCTGTCCTCGGTGGTATAGTCCCAGTCGGCCACATGCAGGTGGCTGATGTCACATTCGTATTCAAACTTGCGCAGCTCCTCGTCGTCTGTCTGCAACTCGTCGCTTACGTCGTGCCATAGGGTGTAGCCGTTGGGGATGTAGCGATAGAAGCCGTGGCGTGGCTCATCGAAGAAGATGTCGAAGGTTTCCTGCACGTCCCAAGAATTGTCGACGTGTACCACGGCCTTCACATCTATATGCGTATAGTGGAAGCCGCCCCGGTTGGCCAAGGTGGGCAACAGGGCCGACAATAGCAGCGAAAGTATAAAAATTCGCGGTTTCATCGGTATTTATGGTTCAGAGCTTCACGTCAACGGCTTGGCGCTCACGGTCGTCAGCCAGGGCAAACATCGGCATGGATTTAAAGCCGAAGGCGCTGGCCACCAAGCTGAGCGGGAACAGCTGGCACTGGTTGTTATACTCGCGCACGCTGCCGTTGTAGTAGCGGCGCGACAGGGCAATCTCGTCTTCCATCGCCGACAGCTGCTCTTGTAATCGCAGAAAGTTTTGGTTGGCCTTCAGGTCGGGGTAGTCCTCGGCCACCACGAAGATGTGCTTCAGCGCCTCGCTGATGTTCTGTTCGCCGTTGAGCCGACGTGCCAGGTCGCCGTCGGCCATGGCACTGCTGCGCTTGTGGGCCAGTTCCTGCAGCACCTGCGACTCATGGCCGGCATAGCCGCGCACCACCTCCACCAGCTGCGGCACCAGGTCGAAACGTTTTTTCAGGCACACGTCCATCGTGGCCAGCGCCTCTTTCACTTTGTTGCGCAGTCGCACCAAGCTGTTGTAAACCAAGAGCAGGAGTACCAGCAGTACCACCACGATAGCAATGATGAGATAGATTGTTGTCATGTATCATTTCCTATTTTCCTTGCAAAAGTACGTCATTTTTCTTGAACCACCAATAAATCAGCAAGAAAAAATCAAGAATTGTTGTGTGTTGAGTGCATTTTTTTACAAAATGGTTGTCTGTGCACAACCTTTTTATTATCTTTGCACCACCATTATAAAACGTTTAAGTCTACGGACTCTAAGGACCTAAAGGACGGAAAGACCTTGAGGTCTACAGTCTATAGTCTACAGTCTAAAGTCAAAATCTACAGTCTACAGTCTAAAGTCTCCATCTACAGTCTGTAGACCATAAATACGAATCAAAACAACTAGAAATAACGAAATGAGAAAAACAGTCCTAATGACAATCGCCCTCCTATGCGCAGTCGTGCAGGGTGCATGGGCAGAGTTTAGCGGCGACGGCTCCGCCAAGAATCCGTACATCCTTACCAGTTCAGACGACTGGGACCAGCTGGCCGCAAGGTCGTAGTTCCCTAATAATTCCGTATGAAGAAAAGGCTCATCCTCCTATGCTGTTTGGTATGCTGCGCCACAGGCATGATGGCACAGCACACCATCGGCGAGCAACAGATGCAGGACTGTCTGTTGCAAATGCTTGCGCGTTTCACCACCTACATGAAGAACGACTTCCAGCTCTGTCAGGAACCCAACAGCGTGGGCGAGGCATGTGGCTGCTTTCGCTCGAACAACACCATGCGCAGCAACGAGGACGGCGTGCGCAGCAATGCCGACATGGGCATGGTGTGCGCCTTCCTGTGCAAATATGCGCGGGACAAGGCCGAACTGCCGCAAGGCGTGAGCTGGGACGATGTGGAGCAGATGGCGATGAAATCGCTCGTTTTTGCCTATTCCACCCACAAGGCCAACCGTCTGAAGGTTTGCTCCGACGGCCGATACTGGGGTTCCGTCAGCGAGCGCGACCATGTGTGGGAGAGCTCCCTCTGGGCCATGAGCGTGGCCTACAGCGCTCTCTTCCTTTGGGATAAGCTCAGCGACCAGCAGCACCAATATATCTATCAGTTGCTGAAGACCGAGTGCAACTACGAGCTGGAGCGCACCATCCCCACCGGCTATCTTGGCGACACAAAGGCCGAGGAGAACGGCTGGGAGGTGGATGTGCTGGCGGCCACCTTGGCCCTCTTCCCCAACGACCCGCTGGCCCCTCGCTGGCGGCAGCGCATGTACGACTTCGCCATCAACAGCTATTCGCATCCCAACGACGAGAACAACACCATGGTGGTCTACGACGACAAGCGCATCTGCGACCTCTACCGAGGCGCGAACCTCTACCCCGACTACACGCTGCAGAACCATAACTACTTCCACACCTCCTACCAGAACGTGGTGATACAGGAGCTTGGCGAAGCCGCGCTGATAGAAGGGCTGACCAAAAACCCACCCCCAACCCCGTACGGGAGGGAAGGAACCCACCCCCAACCCCTCCCGAACGGGAGGGGGGCTTGGTCAGACTCTTCCGCAGCAAAACTAAATAAACTCCCCTCCCGCACGGGAGGGGTTGGGGGTGGGTTACACAACTGCCGCGAGGTGTGCGACAGCGTGCTGTGGTGGCTGGCACTGAGCGATGGCGAGCTGGCCATGCCCAATGGCAACGACTGGAGCCTGTTCCTCTACGACCAGATGACCAGCTACTCCACGATGGCCTGTATGCTCCGCGATGCCGATGCGCTGATGCTGGAGCGTCGTGCTTTTGAAATGATACGCCACCGCCAGAACACCACGCCCGACGGCTCGTGGCTGCCGCGCAGCGACATTGGCGCCCGCCGTATGGGTGTCCAGGCCCACCGCGTGATGATGACCTGGCTGATGCACCATGTTTGGCCCACCGGCGACCTGCAGCCCACAAAGTGGGAGACGTTCCGCCGCCGCTATAGCGCCGCACGGCTCTTGCCCAGCCAGAAGGTGGTGCGGGCCAGCACGCCCCATCATTTCACCTGCTTCAGCTGGAGCGAGGGACTGAAGAGCTACACCGGCTATTTCGCCCCCCACCAAACGGGCGAGTTCGACCCCCGCAAGACGAATCTCATCGTGCCTTACAAGGCCCATAACACCGGCAACCTCCTCGGCTGGTACGAGGTGGAAGGGCGCGCCACCAACGCCGTGCCCGCAGCCGAGCCGCAGTTTGAACTCGACGGCGACCGTTGGACGGTGCACGGCCATCTTCTCTGCAACGATGGCGCCCTCGACGTGCGCTTCACCCTCCACTCCACCGCCGACAATGCCCTCGTCTACACCGACACCGTGCGCGCCCTCGCCGACTGCACCCTCCTCTGCGAGAAAGGTGGCCTGCTGGCCATCAGCGAAGACGAGTCCACTAGCCAGCACCGCCGTTATACCTTTGGCCCCGGCCGTGTGAGCATCGACGACTGCGTGGCCATCACCGTCAGCCCCGCCAAGCAGATGAAGGTCGACGCACCCCGCGACGTGAACTCTGTGCTCACCGCCCTCCTCTACACCAGCTACGACGACCGCCCACGCCACTGCCGAAAAGGAGAGCTGGTCGACTGCCGCCAAATCACTTTCCAAACAATCTGGTGATTAATTTTATAACATGAACACAATGCTCCTATCTTTTATAACAACGGATTAAACAGATTAAACGGATTCAACGGATGATTGCCATGCGCAGCCAATCCGTGAAATCCGTGAAATCCGTTGATGGAAAAAATTGTATAAACGAAAAATATATTTGTCATGCTGAACATTGGAGACAAGGCGCCCGAAATCCTGGGCAAAGACGAACAGGGGCGAGACATTCGCCTGAGTGACTATCAAGGTCGCAAGCTGGTGCTCTACTTCTATCCGAAGGACAACACCAGCGGCTGCACCGCCGAGGCTTGCAGTCTGCGCGACCACTACGGCGAGCTGCAGGCCTGTGGCTACGAGGTGGTGGGTGTGAGCAAGGACTCCGCCGCCTCGCATGTGAAGTTCAAGGAGAAGCATGCCCTGCCCTTCCCCCTCATTGCCGACGTCGACACCACCCTGCTGCAGGCCGTGGGCGCCTGGGGCGAGAAAACCATGTATGGCAAGAAGACCGTGGGCACCATCCGCACCACCTTCGTCATCGACGAGAACGGCACCGTAGCGCAAATCTACACCGGCAAGCAGGTGAAGACGAAGGAGCACGCCGAGCAGATCCTTAATAATGAATAACACTTCGATGAAGAAACTGTATATCGAAACCTACGGCTGCCAGATGAACGTGGCCGACTCGGAGGTGGTGGCCTCGGTGATGCAGATGGCGGGCTATGAGACCTGCGACAACATCGACGAGGCCGACGCCGTGTTGCTCAACACCTGCTCGGTGCGCGACAATGCCGAGCAGAAAATCTTCCGTCGCCTGGAGGCGCTGAATGCACTGCGCAAAACCCGGCGTAGCGGCTCCCTCCCTCTTGGGGAGGGCGAGGGGAGAGGCCCATCCCTCATCATCGGCGTGCTGGGCTGCATGGCCGAGCGCGTGAAAGACGACCTGCTGTACCGCTATGGCGCCGACCTGGTGGCAGGCCCCGACGCCTACCTCTCGCTGCCCGACCTTGTCGCACAGGCCGAGACGGGCCACAAGGCCATCAACATCGAGCTGTCGACCACCGAGACCTATCGCGACGTGGTGCCCCAGCGCATGGCCATGGGCCACAAGATTGGGGGCTACGTCAGCATCATGCGCGGCTGCAACAACTTCTGCCACTACTGCATCGTACCCTACACTCGTGGACGCGAGCGGAGTCGCGACGTGGAGAGCATCCTGCGCGAGGTGCGCGATCTGCGCGACCGTGGCTTCCGCGAGGTGACGCTGCTGGGGCAGAATGTCAATAGCTACCAGACCCACTCCGGGGAGGGGTCGGGGGTGGGCTTTCCCCAGCTGCTCCGTCTTGTCGCCGAGGAGGCCCCCGAGCTGCGCATCCGCTTCACCACCAGCCATCCCAAGGACATGAGCGACGACACGCTGCGCGTCATCGCCGAGATGCCCAACGTGTGCCGCCACATACACCTGCCCGTGCAGAGCGGCAGCAACCGCATCCTGCAGCTCATGAACCGCAAGTACACCCGCGAGTGGTACCTGGACCGCGTGGCCGCCATCCGCCGCATCATCCCCGACTGCGGCCTCTCCACCGACATCTTCGTGGGCTACCACAGCGAGACCGAGGACGACCACCAGCTCTCGCTCAGCCTCATGCGCGAGGTGGGCTACGACTCGGCTTTCATGTTCAAATACAGCGAGCGCCCCGGCACCTACGCCTCGCGTCACCTGCCCGACGATGTGCCCGAGGAGGTGAAGCTGCGCCGCCTGAACGAGCTCATCGCCCTGCAGACCGAAATCTCGGCGCAGCAGAACCGCAAGGACGAGGGAAAGGTGTTCGGCGTGCTGGTCGAAGGCTTCTCCAAGCGCTCACGCGACATGCTCTGCGGCCGCACCGAGCAGAACAAGATGGTGGTCTTCCCCAAGAACGGTTTCCACATCGGCCAGACCGTCGACGTGCGCATCACAGGCAGCACCAGCGCCACACTATTGGGAGCGCAGCCACTCCCCTCCTGAACCCTGCCCTTACGGGGAGGGGCAGGGGTGGGGTCTCTAAAATTTTACGATTGAAGATTATACAGCCCCCACCCCTAGCCCCTCCCCGTAAGGGCAGGGTTCAGGAGGGAGGAGACTGGCTGCGCAATCAAACGAATGAACATAATTCCCCTTCATATTAACTAAATCATTAACTAAAAGCTTATGAAAAAACTATTTGCTATTGCCGCCCTGCTGAGCACGAATGCTTTGGTGCTCCAGGCGCAGAGTCTGACCCTTCGCCTCGACAAGGCCGAGACCGAGGTGAGTACGATGCTCTACGGATTGATGACCGAGGAAATCAACTACTCCTACGAGGGCGGACTCTACACGCAGCTCGTGCCCAATCCCTCGTTTGCCGACATGTTCAACCCCCGTGGCGGACGTCGTGGCGGTCGGCCGAACCAGAACCAGCCGCGCTTCACCGTGCGCCCCGAGCGCTGGCAGCTCTCCGACACAGTGCGGGTGCGGGTGCGCCAAAACCGACAGGGAGGCATCAACAGTGCCAACCCCACGTCGCTCGTCGTAGATTTTGAGCAGGCCGGGCTGGCACTCGTCAGCGAAGGCTACTGGGGATTCCCCATTCGCAAGAACACCACCTTCAAGGGCGCCCTCTACGTGCGTCAGCCGGCAGCGCGCAACAACCAGGACGCTGCACCCGCTCCTGTCAGGTCGCTGACCATCGCCTTGAAGAGTGCCGACGGCGCCACCACCTACGCCGAGACGAAGGTGAACGGCTTCGGCAGCGCCTGGAAGAAGTTCGACATCCAGCTCTCCACGTCGGCCACCCAAGCCGACACGAAGGACGCCCGGCTCTTCATCACCGCCGACCAGGCTGGCAGCATCGAGCTCACCCGCGTCACCCTCTACGCCCCGTCCTACAAGAACCGCAAGAACGGACTGCGCGTAGACCTGATGGAGATGATGGCCGAGATGCGCCCCAAGTTCGTGCGCTTCCCCGGTGGCAACTATCTGGAAGGAAACAACTTTGCCAACCGCTTCGACTGGAAGCAGACCATTGGCAACCCCGATGAGCGTCCAGGCCATCAGAGTCCTTGGGGCTATCGCTCCACCGACGGACTGGGACTGCTGGAGTTCTGCCAGTGGGCCGAGGACACGGGTGGCGAACCCGTGGTGGGCGTCTTTGCCGGCTACGTGCTCAACGGCGACCATCTCGATGGCGACTACATCAAGCCCTTCATCCAGGACGCCCTCGACGAGATTGAGTACATCATGGGCGACGCCTCCACCAAGTGGGGCGCCCAGCGTGTCCGCGACGGTCATCCCCAGCCCTTCCCCCTGCACTATGTAGAGATTGGCAACGAAGACTTCTTCGACCGCAGCGGCAGCTATCCCAACCGCTTCAAGATGTTCTACGAGGCCATCAAGGCCCGTTACCCCCAGCTGCAAATCATCTCCACCGTGGGCTACGATGCCCTGAAGTCGGCCGCCATCCCCAACCCCGTGGTCGATGTCATCGACGAGCACTACTACCGCAACGCCTTCGACATGTATCGCAACGCCTTCCAGTACGACCGCTACGACCGTAAGGGACCGAAGATCTTCTGTGGCGAGTGGGCCACGCGCGAAGGCTCGCCAACCACCAACATGAACGCCGCCCTGGGCGACGCCGCTTGGATGACCTGCATGGAGCGCAACTCCGACATCTGCATCATGTCGTGCTATGCTCCCCTGTTCGTCAACGTGGAGCAGGGCGCCATGCAGTGGGCCAGCGACCTCATTGGCTACGATGTGCTCAATGCCTATGGCTCGCCGTCGTATTGGGCACAGGTGATGTTCTCGCAGTATCTGGGCGACCGCATCGTGCCTGTCGAGGCCACCGCGCTTCCCAAGCAGCAGCTCGACCGCAACGACGAGGCCAACGCCGTGTTCTACACCGCCACGAAGGATGCCGCCACGGGCAAGACCTACCTGAAGCTGGTGAACGCCGTCGGCGATGCACAGAAGCTCAGCGTCAAGCTCGACGGTGTGAAGAAGGTGAAATCGAAAGCAAAGAAGATTGAGCTGAAGGCTGCCCGTCCCGACGACACCAACTCCATCGACAACCCCCGCAACATCGTGCCGCAGGAGTCAACGCAAAAGGTGGGCAAGCAGTTCGCCATCACCCTCGCCCCCTATTCCATCACCGTGCTGGTGATAGAATAAACTGGTTTTTGGAAAGAAATTACGGGAAATTACGGGAAATTTTTCTGGCAGAAGCCGAAATTAATCATAATATCCCATAATTTCTTTCCTTTTTCATTTATCCCAAACCCATATAAAGCATTTCCTTTACACCAGTAGAATAAAAACGAGGCGTATAGCTCATTTTGCAGGCTGAGACACGCCCACAACGCGCAGCCACTCCCCTCCCTTCAAGGGGAGGGGCTAGGGGTGGGGTCTCTAAAATCCTGCCAATGAAGAATATACAGACCCCACCCCTGCCCCTCCCCTTGAAAGGGAGGGGAGTAGCTGCGCGTTGTTTATCCCAAATGGGGCTTAGTGAACGTTTCGGATTTCACGGATGATTGCTATGCGCAGCCAATCCGTGAAATCCGTTCAATCCGTTGTTAAAAAAATACCTTTGTATAGACTAAACCGCTCGGCTTTCTTGCGTCTCTGCGGTGGCAAGCGACCAAAGGTCGAGCGGCCGCTCTGCTTTTTGGAAAGAAATTACGGGTATTTTTCCTCGCGGAAGCCGAAATTTATCATAATTTCCCATAATTTCTTTCCTTTTTAATATATCGACCACTGGGGGCTATTCGTAGTGCCTGATCCTCACGTCGATGCCCTCGTCTTTCAGTTGTGCGGGGACATCGCTGAGGTCGGTCTGCCCGTAGTGGTAGGGGAACACCACTTTCGGCTTCACCGTCTTGGCGGCCTTCACCAGCTGCGCTGTTGTCATGGTGTAGGGCTGGTTGCAGGGCAGGAAGGCGATGTCGATGTCGTTGATGGCGGCCATCTCCGGGATGTCCTCCGTGTCGCCGGCGATATAGATCCTTAGCCCGTCGACGGTCAGGATATAGCCGTTGTCGCGGCCCTTGGGATGGAACTGCGTGCGTCCCTCGGTGATGTTGTATGCCGGAACGGCCTCCACGCTGATGTCGTCGGCTATCTGCAGCTTGTCGCCGTTGGCCATCACCTCGCCAGCGCCAAACATGTCGGCGCACCGCTTGTTGGTGATGAAGCGCGTCTTCTCGCCCGTGAGCAGCTTGATGGCCTCAGGGTTGTAGTGGTCGCCATGCTCGTGGGTCACGAAGAGATAGTCGGCCTTGGGCATGGCGGCATAGTCTATCACCTTGTTGCCCAGCTTCGTCACGGGGTCCACCTCAATTTCTTTCCCGTCGTACTCAATGCGGATGCTGGCATGGACGAGGGCGTGGAACTTCACGGTCTTTCCACTCTTGGTCTTGAAGATGTCCACCTCGTAGGTGTCGGTGGCCACCCGCTTCCCGGCCTCTTTCCAAGCCACGATGCCACCGGCCAGGTTCACGCACTGGTAGCCCTCTGTGGCCAGTCGGCCAGCAGCGTTGGCCGAGCGGCGCCCACTGCGGCAGTACACGGCAATCTTCTTTCCAGCAGCTACTGCCGCCTTCGTCTTCTCCACGAAATCGCCCTGCGCTTGGTCGATGTTGATGGCGCCCTCGATGTGGCCCTCGGCAAACTCGGCGGCGGTGCGCACGTCAAGCAGCACCACGCTGGGGTCGTCGATGAGTTGCGCAAACCCTTTGACATCTGCATTCTCAAAGTTCGCTTGGCCACAGGCTGATGTCAGTCCTAAAGTGGCCAGCAGGCAAGAAATAATCTTCTTCATAATTCTGTGTCGTTTTTTTGTGTTAGGTAATATGCTCAAAATCGTTGTGTTCTGTTTTTTTGTATTAGGTAATATGCCCAAAATCGTTGTGTTCTGTTTTTTTGTGTGAGGTGATATGCCCAAAATCGTTGTGTTCTGTTGACAGAGTGCAAAATTACGAAGAAATCTTGGAATAATCGTGATTCTTCTCCTTTTTTTTGCTCTCTTCAGTGCCAGAAAGAACGAGAAAGATAGTCCTCCTGCCCCTCATAAGCATGCCGCTCTGGTGCCCATGCGCACCCTCCAAAATTTCGGTAACGATTTTTTGAAAAACGGTAACGACTTTTTAAAAAATCTCGTACGAGATTTTTTCCCCTCCCGCCATCCCCCTTTTTCCTCGTCTGCCATCCCCCTTTTTCCCCTTCCTGCCATCGCCCTTTTTCCCCGTCCTTTTTCTAAGGAAAAAGCGGCGCTCCGCCTCGCCATCGGAAACCTATTTTTGAAACGTATTTACGCGCAGCCACTCCCCTCCCTTCTTTAACTTTGCGGCTTGTTAAGAGTGTCCTTACGAACTCTTAAATTATTTAACACTAGATTATCGAAGAAAAATGTAGAGACATCACGGTTTTTCCTTACCTTTGTTGTTGAAAGGAAGGATTAACTGCCGGAGGTCACCCTATCCGCCCTTGGAGGCCCAAGAGTCTATCCCTTGCTGCAGGCCCTCCGGATTTCAAGCTGCAAATTCCAGATAGGAA
>JAFZSR010000122.1 GCA_017619275.1 Prevotella sp.
AAGGCATCTACATGGCTACGACCCCAAAGGGGTCGCACAACAAGAATAATGGTGCTATTGTGCGACATCTTCGAAGTCGTCCCCTGCATAGTTACACCCACCGCAGGTCAAGACCTGCGGTTAGGCATAGTGCGACCCCTTTGGGGTCTTACTGCGGAGGTCTTTGTGCCATCTGCTATATTATTCCCTAAAAAATAGGGCAGCCTTGTCATCACGACAACGCTGCCCTTTCAATAAAACCTTAGACTAATATCTACCTATTGAGTTTCTCGTTTTTGATTCTTTTTACTTCAGCTCAAACACGCGGCTGGCATAGTCGTCGCGCAGGGGAACCTCGATGCCGACAGACATCAGGAAGCGACCGGTGAACTGCTTGCCGTTGAGCGAGCAGGGCTTTTGGCCGTTCTTCACGTTGCGCTCGGAGAGTGTATAGGTGCGGTCGGGGTCGAGGCCGGCGAGGCGGATGCGTGGGATGGGCTGGTCGCAATAGTTGTCAACCTTATAGATGAACAGCACGCCATGCGAGCGGGCATCGTCGACATACATCAGCGAGGCCAAGCCCTCACGGCTGAAGGGCGACAGCAGGCGATAGAGGTTGCCAGTCTGCACGATGGGCCGCAGCTCCTTATAGTCGGCAAAAGCCTGTGTGCATTGTGCACGCTCCTCGTCGCTCATGTGCTTTGGCTGCAGTTCGATGCCGAGTCGACCGCTCATCGCCACATCGCAACGGAACTTGATGGGTGTGATGCGCCCGCCGGTGTTCCAATAGGGTACGCCGCCGATGTGCTGTGCCATTGCATTGGCAGGGAAGAAGTAGCTCGTGCCATACTGGATGTAGACGCGCTGCAGGGCATCGTTGTTGTCTGAGACCCAGAACTCGTCGAAGTAAGGCAGCAGCCCGTAGTTGGCACGTCCGCCACCCGAGGCACAGTCTTGGATGACGAGGTCGGGATATTTCGCACGGATGCGCTTCAGCGTCTTGATGAGTCCGAGGTGGTAGTCGACGTAGATGTTCGACTGTTTCTGCTTCGGCAGATAGAGCGAACCATAGTTCTGGATGCTGGCGTTGGCATCCCATTTGATATAGGCAATCTCGGGATATTGTGTCATCAGGTCGTCAACCACGCGGAACACGAAGTCCTGCACCTGTGGGTTACTCATGTCGAGCACCACCTGCGTGCCGCCGCGACCCTGCTTCAGTTCACGACCCTTGGTCTGCAGTACCCAGTCGGGATGCTTCTCGAAGAGCTCGCTCTTGGTGTTCGACATCTCCGGTTCAATCCAAATGCCGAACTTGATGCCACGCTCGCGGGCAGCATCGGTCAGTGCCTTGATGCCATTGGGCAGCTTGCGTTTGTCGACCACCCAGTCGCCCAGCGACGACGAGTCGTTGTTGCGTGGATACTTGTCGCCAAACCAGCCGTCGTCCATCACAAACAGTTCGCCACCAAATTTAGCTATGTCGTCCATCATCTGAATGATGCGCTCCTCGGTGATGTCGAAGTAGATGCCCTCCCATGAATTCAAGAGGATGTCGCCCGTCTTCATGCCCCTGTGGAACATGCCCTCGGAGCGTGCCCAGCGATGGAAGTTACGGCTCACGCCACCCATGCCCTCGGTGGTGTAGGTCAATGCAAGGTGGGGTGTTTCAAACACCTGCTTCGGCTCCAGCACATATTCGCTGGCCAGCGGGTCGATGCCTGCATAGAGATGATGCACGTGGTGGGAGTTGGTATTGATGCGCAACTCGAAGTTACCGCTCCAGCAAAGGACGGCACCGATGGTGCGCCCCGTGTTCTCCTGCGGCTGTCCGTCGAGCGAAAGCATCAGCTCGGGGGCGTCGAGATGCGAGTTGCGGGCGCCGTCGGTATTACGGATGATCTTCATGCCCGGCGTGAGGCGCTCCTGTGTAGACTCGGTCTCGGCGGCCCAGTTGCCATGCAGATGCGTCAGCCACACGTTGCCCTGGCGGAAGGTAAGATGGCCGGAGTCGAAGCGCTTCAGCGTAACGGCCTTCTTCTCCTGATGAGAAATCTCCGTCCATGTCTCGATGATGTCTACTTTCTGATAAGCTTTGTAGAACACACGTACGGTGACGGGCTGCAGCTTGTCGCTCATCGTGATGATGGTAACGGTGGCATTGCCCTCGCTGCGTGTCTCCACGTTGTCGACCTTCAGTTCAAGATTCTGGTCGCCGTCGGCATGCTCAATTTGAAGGGCAGGTGCCTCGATGGCATCGACGGTGCCGAATGCCGGCATGGCAGAGAAGTTCAGGTCGTCGCCGGCATCGCGCAACTGCTGCAATGTGGCAGTGCGGTCGCCGTAGTAAGCCATGCGCAGGTCGCCACCTTCCCAGGCATGCAGCAGCATTTGTGTGTTAGGAGTTTGAATGGTGATGTCGCCATTCCATGCGAAGGTAGGGATGGCCAGCACCAGAAGGGAGAGAATTGCTTTGATTGTTTTCATATTTCGGTTGCTTTTTGCTAGGGGTTTTTTCTAGGGGGGGGGCTAGGGTTTCCTAGGCTTTCCTAGGCTTTCCTAGGTTTTCCTAGGCATTCCTAGGTTTTCCTAGGGGTCCTTTCAATGATTTCGAGGCACATGCGCGAGTTGTGATAGGGACACTTCCAGAAACCGGCATGGTCGTCGTCGAGGTTCAGCGAACCGTCGCGGTGGCGGCTCCAGAACCATTCGCCATGCTCGCGGTCGATGAGATTCTGCTTGATGTAGTCCCAGCATCGCAGTGCTCGCTGCAGGGCGTCCTCGTCGTCGAAGTGCTGATAGAGGTTGAACCACCCCACTACATTCTCTGCCTGCACCCACCAATGGAGGTCGTCGTCGATGTGTCCCGTGTCGAGGTTCGCCTCGTGAATCATCGAACCATCGGCATTCAGACCTTTCGCCGATGCCTTCGCCACATCGCGCACGATGGGTTCCACCTTCTTTAATACCACCTTGTCGCCCAGCACAAGGGCTGCCTCGTGCATGAGCCACGAGCACTCGATGTCGTGACCATAGCTCTCCAGATGTCCGGCGCCGCGCGTCCAGTCGTTCTCGAAGAAGAGGTCGAGGTGGTGGGTGTCGGGATTGAGGATGCGGTCGGTGAAGATATTGATAAGGTTGCGGAGTGACATCTCTACATGATCAATCATTTCCTGAGGCACCGAGACACCTACTGGGAGCACAGCACCCAGGGTAGGTACGTAGTTGCAATTGAACAATTCGACCTCCCGAAACTCCTTTAAACACCGGAACAGATTGGTGTAAGGCTCGATGATATGCAGATGGGTGTTCTGCGACTTTGGGTAGTTGGCATCGAGGTCGGAGAGCCGCATGTCGGCAATGGGCTGCCAGTCGCGCGTCATTGCCTCGATGTAGCCGTTATACTCATGGTCGAGCGAGTGTTCCTCAATGCATTCGTAGAGCTGGAGGGCAACGTCGAGCGACTCGTGGTCACCAGTGGCACGCGCATACTCCGACAAGCCGTAGATCATGAAGCCGATGGCATAGAACTGCTTCTTCGTGTCGCGTGGCTGGCCGAGGTAGTCCAGACTCCAATAGGTGCCGCCATATTCAGGGTCGAGGAAATGGTCGAGGATGTAGTCTTTGGCACGAGTTGCGGCTTCGAGGTATTCCGGCTTGCGGAGCACACGATAGGCTGCCGAGAACGCCCAGAGGATGCGGGCGTTCAGGATGGCACCTTTGTCGGCCGTCTTCACGAGTTCGCCGCGCCCGGTCATCTGTCCGTAGAAACCGCCATGCTCGTGGTCCTGCATCTGGTCGAGCCAGAAGCACAGGATGTTGTTTTCCAGTACGTCCTGCACTTCCGCTCTAAGCGTTGCGATGGCCTCGCACCATACTGAGTTGCTTTTCATGCGTTTATTTCTGGATGGGATATTTATGGATGAGGAGCACGATGAGTGCGGCGATGGCAGCGGGGAAGAGCGAGAACAGTGCCCAGATCATCTGGCGCACGGCTTCCTCGTTGGTGATGGTGACAACGGTCTGTCCTGTGGCAGCATCGGTGCCTGAGATGAAGCCAGCCATACCTAAGAACAGAGCCACGAGTGCACCCGAGATGGCCGAGCCGAACTTCTGTGCCATCGTTCCGCTGGAGAAGATGAGGCCCGTCGACGAGGTACCATTCTTCTCAGTGGCATAGTCGGCCACGTCGGCATACATCGACCACAGCAGCGGTGAGTAGAGGCCGATACCGATGGACGTGATGATCACCACAGCCACCATTACCCAGATATAAGCGGGATCCATAGGGATGAAGAAGAAGAGCACCGATGACACGATGCAGATGATGGCTGCCCAGACAAACGCCTTGCGCTTCGAGCCCACCCACTGTGTGAATTTCGGCGAGAGTCCACCGAAGATCATGCAGGTGACCTCACCGAAGGTCATGAACACCGTGTAGTTGATGATGAGGCCCGACACCGTCACATCGCCATGCAAGCAGTACTCTAGCAGGTAGCCTGCCACCGCGTAGCGGAAGCCATTGAAGAAGTTCGTGCAGATACCAATGAGCGTCAGGTAGATCCACGGCTTGTTCTTGAACAGGTCGGCAAACGGCTTGAACGAGAACTTCTCGGCGCGTACGGGCTTCAGGCGTTCCTTCGTAAGCAGTCCGCAGGCCAGTGTTCCGATGGTGGCAAGCGCGCCGAAGACCACACCGATCACTGCATACTGATGCTGTTTGGCTGCTATGCTGTAGGTGCCGTCGGCCAGTTTGTCGCCACCAATGAACTCAACGACGTACGGGAACGACAATAACGTGATAAAGCCCATGGCATAGGCACCCACCATACGATACGACGAGAACTCGTTTTTCTCGTTGTCGTCTTCCGTCATCACGCCGAGCAGCGAACCGTAGGGCACGTTCACGGCTGTGTAGACGGCCATCATCAGTAGGTAGAGCGAGTAGGCCCAGATGCGCTTGCCCACAGGTCCGAAGTCGGGCGTGTAGAGCAGCAGGGCGAAGATGATGCCAAGGGGCACTGCACCGAAGATGAGCCACGGACGATAGGTGCCCCAGCGTGATTGTGTGCGGTCGGCCAGCGATCCCATGAGCGGATCGGTGACCACATCGAACATACGTGCCACGAGCATCAGGGTGGCGGTGTCGGCCACGGTCAGACCGAAGACGTTGGTGAAGAACAGCGGAAAGGCGATCGACATGACTTTCCATGTGATGCCGCCGGCAGCAGCGTCGCCGAGCGCATAGCCTATTTTCTCTCTTAATGTTGCCATATCGCTTTGATTGGGTTAAAGTGTGAATAGTCGGATAGCAGGTAATACCTATTTATATTATAAAACTACCGACATTCGATTTTATTGTGTGCTCTTGTTTTTCCTGACCAAATTCTTGATGGTTTCCACCGAGGCAGCGGTGGCAAGACCGTCTTCAGGCGTGCGCAAGCAGTAGTCGATGAGGCGTTCAACACTCGACACGGCCACATGCATGCGAGTATCGGCGGAGGCGTAGTAGATGAGCACGCGGCCATCGTCGTCCATAATCCAACCGTTGGCAAACGCTACGTTCATCACATCGCCGAGATATTCCTGGCCTTCGGGCACGAGGAACCAGCCGCCAGGCTGAGCGATGACGCGAGTGGGGTCGTCGAGGGCGGTCATATACATATACAACACATAGCGCAGACCATCGGCCGTGGCACGTACGCCGTGGGCCAGGTGCAGCCATCCCTGCGCAGTCTTCAAGGGATGCGGCCCCTCGCCGTTCTTCACCTCTGTGATGGTGTGGTAGTGGCGAGCGTTGATGATGCGCTCCTCTGTTACCTCCGCATGCTCGATGTCGTCGACCAGCGCCCAGCCGATGCCGCCGCCCGAGCCCGTATCAATAAAACCGTCCTGCGGACGCGTGTAGAAAGCATACTTGCCGTCGACGAACTCCGGGTGGAGCACCACGTTGCGCTGTTGCGAACGGCTCACGAGGTCGGGCAGCCGCTGCCAGGTCTTCAAGTCCTTTGTGCGGGCAATGGCAGCCGTTGCCGTGGCAGCACTGAGGTTGCCGGGCTGTGAGTCGTCGTGGCGTTCGGCGCAGAACACACCGTAGATCCAGCCATCCTCGTGCTGCGTCAGTCGCATGTCGTAGACGTTCGTTGCAGGCACATCGGCCTCGGGCATCGTGACCGGCTCTTCCCAGAAGCGCCAATGGTCGATGCCGTTCGGGCTCTCTGCCACGGCGAAGAACGACTTGCGGTCGGCACCCTCCACGCGGCACACCAGCAAATAGCGGCCGTCGAGCTTGATGGCACCGCTGTTTAGCACGGCATTTATCATGATGCGCTGCATGAGGTAGGGGTTGTCCTCGGGCGACAAGTCGTAGCGCCACTCCAGCGGCGTGTGCTCGGCAGTCAGAATCGGGTACTTATATTTCTCATAGATGCCGTTGCCCCATGGAAGTGGTTCGTTTGGTCGGCTGAGCAACGCCTCGTGGTGCTGCCGCAGCGCCTGTAGTCTTTCGTTGAAATCGTTCATTTTATTCTTTAGTTATTATTTACTTCTGAAGTTTCGCAAGCTCCACTTCCCAAGGGCTTGAAGGGGAGTGAAAGGGGAGTGAAAGGGGAGAAAAGGGACGAATGCTTTGCAGCCAACTGTAGGGGCAGACCCCCGTGTCTGCCCGTGAGTTTGGGGATGTATGGGCATGTAGCTTGTTCGTTATTGTTCGGGCAGACACGGGGGTCTGCCCCTACGCTGGGTGCAGGACTATAGTCCCTTTATGCCCTTTTCTCCCCTTTATACCCTTTATACCTTCGATTCGCGAGAGATTGTAGTCATGCAGGTTGATTCTGTGTTAGGGTGCGATGTTCTTGAGGAACAGCGTGTTCTCGGCTTCATAGAGCTTCTTGAAGTCGGCACCGCTGGGTTCATCCTTCGACGGGCCGAAATACTCTTTCGAGTAGTTGCGCCAGGTGAGGAAGTAGCTGAGCGGATAGCGGTCCATGATGGGCTTCAGCACGCGTGTCCACCAAGTGGAATCGGGTGTATTCTTAAAACCGCACTCTGTCATGGCAAGCAGTTTCCCGTTGCGCTTTGCAAAGTCGGAGAGGAAGTCGAGGTCGGCAGTGATTTGCTTCACGAAGTCCTCCTCGGTGCCCCACTGGTAGGCATCCTCGCCAATCAGTGTCACGCGGTCGTTCCCGGGATAGCGCTGCAGGAACCGTTCTTCGTTCCAGCCGCCGTCGAGGTTGGGCGAATAGCTCCAGAGCAGGTTTGTAAAACCACGCTCATCGCGCAGGTAGTCTTGCAGCATGTTCCACAGTGCATGGAACTCCTCGTCGGTGCAGAGCTTCTGTCCCCACCAGAACCACGAGCCGTTGTTCTCGTGCCACGGGCGGAAGATGACGGGCACGGGCTGCCCTTCCACATCCTTCAGTGTCTCGATGAAGTCGCCCACGCGCTGCATCCACTCTTTGAACTTCTCGTGTACGCTACCGCCAGGCAGGATATTGCGAACGACAGTGGTGTCGCTCACATCCCAGGCATTGCTGCCCGTCAGCGGGTTGCGCGGATGCCACGAGATCGTAACAATGCCGCCACGTGTCACATGAGCCACCAGTTCGTCATGGATGCGTTGGAAGGGCACACTGTCCAGATTCTTCTCATCGCCCATCTCGATGCCGCCGATGTCGAAGCCCATTACGCCAGGATAATCGCCGACGAGTTCCAACACATCGCTGCGGCCCAGCTCAGCACTGTCGCCAGCATAGGTGCCCGCCCACGTCAGTCCGTACATGGGGTCGTCCTGATGGCCGTACATATAGCCGCGCTGCTGCAGCTGAGCCATGCGCGCTGCCAGTTGCTCACTCTGTGTCTCCACGTTTGTCTTTGCTGTGTTGCAGGCGGCCAGCAAAAGAGCGGCGATGCCTACAAAAAATGCCTTGTATTTCATTGTTGTTGGTTTTTTCAATCAGTCTTTCCGACGTGCAGCTGGTCCAGCAGCCATGCCTGCCACTCATCCCACTGCTCCTGATACCAGAAATGGGCGGTTTGCTGATAGGGGCTGAGTGTCTTCGAGGCCGTCACGATATTATAGGTGGCGTAGGCCGTGGTGGGTGGCACCACGTCATCGTTGTAGCCAAACGAGAACCATCCCGGACAGGTGATGCGGCGTGCGAAGTTCACACCGTCGTAATACCGTGACGTCTCTATTTTGTTACTTTGTTCCTTTGTTACCTTGTTACTTTGATAAAAGTAGTGCGGCCAACCGCAGGCGACACCCTTCAGCGATGCCGTATGGTCGCACAAGGCAGCATGAACGGCACCGTAGCACGACACGCGCTTGTCCAATCCTGCCGTTGCCAGCGAGAGGAAACCGCCCTGACTCGAACCCGTCACGGCCAGATTCTTGCCATCCCACGGCGTGAATTCCTCAATATAGTCAATAGCACGGATGCAACCCAGCACCACCCGCTTGTAGTAGCTCTGGTCGCGGTCGTCCATGCCGTAGTTCCAATAGCCGTTCAGTGCAACGTTAGCCAGCTGGTCGTAGATGCTCTGCTCCATCGTCACAGGAATGCCATGAATGCCGATTTCGAGAACGATGACTCCCTTCGCGGCAGTCCATGGGTCGCCTTGATAGGGTCGGACACCGGCTCCGGGAACACGCAGCAATGCCGGATAGCGCCCTTCCTTCACGGGCACGCATAAAATAGCATAGGTACGCGAGCCCCAGCGCATATTCTGGAAACTCACCTCATAGACGTTCACATCCTTCGTCGACCGCTCGGGCAGCAGCCGCTTCGTAGGTTCCAGCTTTGTCCACCGGGCTTCCTCAATGGCTTTCTCCCAGAACGAGTCGAAGTCGGCTGGCATCACGGTCGTGGGTTGCAATTGCTCGGGCGAGAAAGCAGCCGTGCAAGTGCCCGTGTAGTTGCGACCGTCTACATGCGCCACCACCTTCAATCGGTAGAAGCCAGGCTTTTGCATCTTGCCCTTGTGCTTCATGGTGCCATCCTTGAGCACCACTCCCTGGCGCTTCTCTGAAGGATACATCTCAGGCCCAGCCTCGTAGTCGACCGACACATTGTCGACCAGCGTGCCCGAACGGCGCACTTCCACCGTAAAGCCGGCCGTCTCGCCCACGCGATAGTTCCAGTCCTTATGATCGGGTTCCACGGTGACGACGATGTTGTTGCCTCTGATTTGTGCCTTCATGCCGATGGCTGTTGTCAGCAAAACTGCCAACAACAAAAGGCGAAGTATAGAAACGTTTTTACTGTTCATTTTTGTTTGGTTTAGGTGAATTGTAGAAGGCTTTATGTCAGTAGTCTCATTAGCCGATGCAAATTTACGGCAAAATAATCGAATACGCTGATACTTTTTTTGCCAAGTCCGACACTTTCTCATAAAATGTAACGAGTCGTTTTTCGCAACAAAAAGCCCCTTATATGGTGCATTGTGACGCAAAAATTGTTTTTTTCTATTGATAACGGGTGTCTACTCTTTTTTGTTAAAATTGCATCAATGTCAAAAAAGTATCAGTATCGGTTAAATAAATGCTATTTTGGTTGCTTTATTTAAACTATCTTTGCACCGTCGAAACCTACTATTATTTTAAACGTGTGTGTGAACGCCCGAAAACAGTCAGAAATTCTGATAACTAAATAATTTAATCTAACAATTAAAGTATGAATTTAAATTGCAGTAAAAGAACGATTCTTGCAGCAGTGTGCTCAGTGCTGATGCTGGGTGCTGCGCCGCAGGCGTTTGCTGCTGGAGGCAAGAGCCCTGTGCCCGTGCCTGTTGTGCAGCAAGCCAAGAAGATTACTGGTACGGTGTCTGATCAGTTCGGACCCGTCATCGGTGCTACGGTACGTGTGAAAGGTTCGTCGAACGGTGTCATCACCGACATGGACGGCAACTTCGCACTGGATGCAAAACCCGGCGAGACCATTGAGGTGTCGTATGTGGGCTACCTAACGAAAACCTTCACGGTGGGCTCTGCTGCCCGCTACGATGTGACCATCGAGGAAGACCATCAGAACCTTCAGGAAGTAGTGGTCGTCGGTTATGGTACGATGAAAAAGAGCGACCTCGCCGGTGCTTCTGCATCGATGGACGAGAAAGCCATCAAGGGAACGAATATCACCAACATCGACCAGGCCTTCCTGGGTCGTGCAACGGGTGTAAACGCCGTGCAGACCTCTGGTGCTCCTGGTTCGGCATCGTCGGTTCGTGTGCGTGGTCAGGCCACCATCAATGCCAATGCTGAGCCTTTGTACGTTGTCGACGGTGTCATCTTCCAGGGCATGGGTGCCTCGGGTGCCAGCTTCGGTCTGGGTGATGCACTGGGTAACGGCTCCGTATCAACCATTTCCCCGCTGTCAACGCTGAACCCTTCCGACATCGTGTCGATGGAAATCCTGAAGGATGCCTCTGCCACCGCCATCTACGGTGCACAGGGTGCTAATGGTGTTGTGCTTATCACCACCAAGCGAGGTAAGGCAGGCGAGGCCAAGTTCACCTACGACGGCTCCATCTCCATCAACCGTCAGATGAAGCGTCTCGACATCATGAACCTGCGCGAGTTCGCTGAATACTATAACGACATGGTCAACCAGGGCGAGATCTCCAAGCCCGACGAGACCTATAGCGATCCTTCCATCCTCGGCAAGGGTACGAACTGGCAGGACGCCATCTTCCAGACGGCCCTGCAGCACCAGCATCAGGTAAGTGCTCAGGGCGGTACCGACAAGGTGCGCTACTACGTGTCGGGTAACTACATGAACCAGGAAGGTACCATTATCGGTTCTAACTTCAACCGTTTCAGCGTCCGCACGAACCTCGATGCCGACCTGAAGTCGTGGCTGAAGCTGGGTCTGAACGTCAGCTACACGCAGACTGCCGACGACCTGAAGCTCGCCGACTCCGACGAGGGTATCATCAACTACTCGCTCGTCACACCGCCCGACATCCAGATCTACGACGTCAACGGTGGCTACTCCCACGTGTCGAAGGAAGGCTACACCAGCCCCAACCCCATCGCACTGGCCATGATGGACGACATCCTGCTCGACCGTCAGAAGCTCACGGGTAGCGTCTTCGCCGACATCACACCCATCAAGCACATCACCTGGCACGCTGAGCTGGGCTACGACCTGAGCTGGTCGAAGGCCGAGACCTACGAGCCGAAGGTGAACCTGGGCACCTGGAACCGTGCTCAGAACTCCAGCCGTCTGCAGAAGAACTCCAGCACGTTCTGGGCTCTGAAGAACTACGTCACCTACAGCAACCAGTTTGGCAAGCACAACGTCACCGCCATGCTCGGACAGGAGGCGTGGGAGTCGAAGTGGGACTATGTGTCGGCCTTCAACACCGACCTGCCCAACGACGAGGTCCACAACCCGGCACTGGGTTCTGGCGACCCGAAGATCGGCGCCGGATTCGGTTCGAGTTCCATGGCTTCGTTCTTCACGCGTGAAACCTATAACTATGATGACCGCTACCTCGGCACCTACACCTATCGTTACGACGGCTCGTCGAACTTCGGTCCCAACAAGCGCTGGGCAGGCTTCCATTCGCTGGCTCTGGCTTGGCGTTTTTCCAACGAGGCATTCTTGAAGGCGTTCACCGAGGGCTGGCTCTCAAATGGAAAACTCCGTCTGGGTTGGGGTCAGACCGGTAACTCCGGCATCGGTGGCTACAAGTGGGGTTCGGCCATGTCGGTCATGGACACCGGCCTCGGCGTGAGCTATCGTCCTGCCAACCTGAAGAACCTCGACATCAAGTGGGAGACGCAGGAGCAGTGGAACGTCGGTCTCGACCTCGGCTTCCTCAACGGCCGCATCGGACTTACCCTCGACTGGTATAAGAAGATGTCGAAGGACATGCTCATGCAGCTCACCCTTCCTTCCATCATGGGTACCAGCGGCAACGGCTCGTCGGCACTGGCTGCTCCCTGGGGCAACTATGGCGACATCGAGAACACCGGTTTCGAAATCGCCCTGAACACCATTCCCGTTGAGACGAAGAACTTCTCGTGGCACAGCGACCTGCAGTTCTCGTTCAACAAGAACAAGCTGAAGAACCTCTCCGGTTCTACCGCCCTGCTCGGCATGGGTCAGTGGACCGATGTCGTGGCACGCTCGGTGCCCGGCGAGAGCCTCTACAACTTCTACGGCTACGAGGTGGTGGGCGTCTATCAGGACTTCGACGATATCCTGAACTCACCCGTCTACACCCTGCAGCAGAACAACCCCATTGAGTACGATGCCGACGGCAAGGCTCATTGGAGCACCGACCCGACAAAGTACAACCCCCGCAACACCACGTTCGTGGGCGACCTGAAGTATAAGGATGTGAATGGCGACGGTGTCATCAACGAACAGGACAAGACCAACATCGGTTCACCGTTCCCCAAGTTCACCTTCGGTTGGAACAACACCTTTACCTATAAGAACTTCGACCTGACCATCTTCATCAACGGTAACTACGGTAGCAAGATTGGTAACTACATGAAGATGAAGCTCAGCCACATGAATTCGCCGTGGAGCAACCAGCTCACCGCCATCAACTCCCGCACACGTCTGAAGCCCATCGACGGCGTCTATGCCGACTACTGGACCAGCGACATCACCAATGTCATGACGACGGGTGTGAGCGACCTGCCCCGTGCCTCTATCAACGACCCGAACGACAACGACGCCTGGAGCTCGCGCTACATCGAGGACGGTTCCTACATCCGTCTGAAGAGTCTCACGCTGGGCTACACCTTCGACCAGAAACTTGTGAAGAAGTGGGGCCTCTCCAGCCTGCGCCTCACCTTCAACGCCACCAACCTGCTCACCATTACGGGCTACGATGGCTACGATCCTGAAATCGGTGCTTCGACGGCTTCGAACAACGTGTTCAACCTCGACAACGGCCGCTATCCGTCACCGACCTCTTTCACCTTTGGTCTGAATGTCTCGTTCTAATGTCGATGAAAGATGAAGGAATAACGATGAAACATAAAAGAAAGGAAAGTAATATGAATATCAAGAATATTAAATATGTAGCAGCCGCCATGCTCCTCGCTGTGGGCATGACCTCGTGTGATGATTTTCTGGATCGCCCCGTCGAGGACAACTACAATACGGAAAACTACTACACCGACGACGCATCGTGCGTGCGCGGCGTCAACTACCTGTACAACTCGCCCTGGTACGACTTCCAGCGCGGCTTCATCAAGATTGGTGAGGTGATGTCGGGTAATATGTACTGGGGATCCAGTCCCTACATGAACTTCTCGCTCAACGGCACCGACCAGGACCTGGTGAACATGTCCTACTCGCTGTGGGCAGAGATTGGCCATTCCAACACCGTCTACAACTCCATCAAGGGCTCTTCCTGCTCGGAGTCGGTGAAGAACCAGTGCATGGGCGAATGCCTCGCCTGGAAGGCCATGGCCTACTTCTACCTCGTCCGCACGTTCGGCGATGTGCCCATCGTGCACGACAACTCTGTGAACATTGCCGCCGGCGACTACAACGACCTGCACAAGGTGCAGAAGGCCGACGTCTATGAGTACATCCTCATGACACTGGAGAAGGCAATGGACCTGCTGCCTCATGAGAAGAGCACCACCGGCCGCATCGACTACTACTGCGCCAAGGGCCTCTATGCAAAGGTGCTGCTCACCGCTGCCGGCGTGACCGGTTCGCTCAACAACGACTACCTGCAGCGCGCATCGGCCGCTTCGCTCGACGTCATCCAGAACTCGGGCCGCCAGTTCATGGCCAACTACGAGGACATCTTCCGCGGCTCGAACAACGTCAGCGACGAGAGCCTCATCGCTTGGCGCTGGACCAATGGTGCACAGTGGACCTCGCAGAACACCCTGCAGAGCGACCTCATGCCCGAAGGCTTCGACGAGAACGGCGACTGCTGGGGTGGCTGGGGTGGCCCGTCGGCCGACCTGCAGGATGCCTTTGGCTACGACGTGACGGAGAATCCCTCGAAGCGCATCGATACCGACGTGCGCCGCAAGGCCACGATGATGGGTGCCGGCGACGTCTACAGCTACTTCTGGCGCGACAAGGACCTCGGCAACGGCAAGACCGGCTTCGACATCCTGAAGTTCTACTACGACAAGTCGTACAACCCCGCTGCCACGGGTGAGTTCCAGGGCCCCTGCGGTGTGCAGAACGTGAAGCACGCCTATGGCGACAACTTCGACCACCAGGCCGAGATGAATGCTTCGGCTGGTCGCATGGCCTACAACCTCGCTACACACATCCTGCGCCTCTCCGACGTCTATCTCGTACATGCCGAGGCTGAGGTGCTGCAGGGCAAGACCACGAGCCGCACCGCACTCGATGCCTTCAATGCCGTGCGCGGACGCGCCATCTCGTCTGCCGTGCCCAAGACCACGCTCACCTTCGACGACATCTGGAAAGAGCGCCGTCTGGAGTTTGCCGGTGAGGGCGACCGCTGGTACGACTTCGTGCGCCGTGCCTACTACCAGCCCCAGCAGTGCATCAACGAGCTGAAGGCCCAGCGTCGCAATGCCATCTGGAACTGCGGCACTGCCTACAAGACTTGGTTCGAGTCGGGCTACGTGACATGGGACCCCTCTCAGATTCAGTACGACGAGGAGACACCTGCTCCCAACGTGACCGCCAACAGCTTCACGCTGCCTTATCCCACTGAGGACGTGGCCCTGAACCCCAACCTCGGTAGCAACGTAGAGCCCGACCACGTCGACGTGCGTGCCACCTACAGCTACTAAGCAAGGTAACAAAGTAGCAAAGTAACAAAGTAACTAGGAATCATAAACTAGAAACTAGGAACTTGAAACCAGAAACTATAAAACTCGTAAATTGTGATATGAAAACAAACAATATATTCAAAGGACTTTGCCTTGCACTCATCTGCGGCGCCTCGCTGGCCGTCACGTCGTGCAAGGACGAGCCCGATGCCTACGAGATACAGGGTGGCAAGCCAACCATCAACTTCATCCGCCCCGTCAGCGTAGAAGCAAAGGACTCCATCATCACCGCTGCCTCGATGCGCTCCACCGTGTGCGTCGTGGGTGAGAACCTGCGCAGCGTCACCGAGCTGTTCTTCAACGACCAGCCCGCCGTGCTCAACACGAGCTATATGACCGACCACACGCTCATCGTCACCGTGCCGAACGAGATTCCCGACCTGGTGACCGATAAGATCTACTTCGTCACCCAGAGCAAGGACACGGTGGCTTACGACTTCCATGTCATCATCCCGGCTCCCGTCGTCTCGTCGATGTCGAACGAATGGGCTGCCGCAGGCGAGGAGGTCACCATCGTCGGCGACTACTTCCTCGACTACGAGGAGTTCCCGCTCACGGTCAACTTTGGCGACTATGTGCTGCCGCGCAGCGCCATCAAGAGCATCACGAAGAATCGCATCACGTTCGTCATGCCTGAGGGCGTGCCTCACGAGAAGGTAAGCGTGGAGTCCATCTATGGCGAGACGCAGGGCGCCTTCAAGTATATGGACAACCGTGGCATGCTCTTCGACTTCGACACACCTTGGAAGGACGGCGCACCCGTGCTGGGCAACCATGGCTGGCATGCCCGCACCATCACCAGCGACGGCACCTCGCTCTCGGGCAACTACCTCATCCTCGGTGAGGCTGCCATGGGCGACGACGGTGGCTGGAACGATGGCAACTTCTCGTTCGAATACTGGGCAGGCAACTGGGGCGATCCAGAGAACTATGCCGAATATCCGCGCATCAGCGACCTGGCCGACTTCAGCGACTTTGCCAACCTCAGCCTGAAGTTCGAAATGTGCATCCCCGCTGAGAACGCTTGGTCGGCAGCACCCATGCAGATCTACTTCGGCTCCGTGCAGCAAATCACCAATGGTGCCGCTGGCGTGAAGGACATCTATGGCAATACCCTCGGTGGTGCCAACAACACCTTCTTCCACGAGCAGGGCAAGCTCAACCGCGCTCTCTACATGCCTTGGAAGGACACCGACGACAAGCTCTACCACACCGATGGCAAGTGGACGACGGTCACCATCCCCTTCAGCGATTTCGTGATGGACTACGATGGCAACAAGATCGACGTCTTCTTCACCAGCGTTGCCGACTTCGGTAGCTTCAACATCTTCATCATCCGCGGTGGCTACGACGACAAGTCGGCCCTGCCCGTTGGTGTTGCCTGCAACCCGATCATCAAGATCGATAACATCCGTGTCGTACCAAATAAGTAATTCAACTTTTGCAAGAAAGGCATGAAGGGAATAAAAGTCCTGCAGCTGAAGGTAGAACACCCAGCGTAGTCCCCTCCTCCGGGGAGGAGGGGTGCGGGGTGGTAGCGGAACAAAAACGGTCACTACCTATTAAACAAATATGTCGAACATTGTTTTTTCTCTACCACCCCTGGCCCCTCCTTCCAAAAGGAGGGGACAACAGGCCGACAACCAGCCGTAGGGCAACAAAGCATTCGTCCCTTTTCTCCCCTTTCACTCCCCTTTAAGCCCTTTAAGCCTTTGGGAAGTGGAGCTTGCGAAACTTCAGAAAAAAATAATAGCGATATGAAAAACTATAAGAATATATTCACATGGTTGGTGGTAGCCCTCGTCGGGCTATCGCTGACAGGGTGCAGCGAGGACGACCTCGACACCAATCCCTATGGCAAGTCGGGCGTCAACCTGGTGGGCTTTGGTCCGTCGCCCATCCTGCGCACCCATGAGATTCGCATCACTGGTACGAACATGAACAAGGTGACGAAGGTCATCTTCCCCGGCGATGCCATCGTAGAGCGCTCTGGCTTCAACTCGTCAGATGCCGAGAACATCTATGTCAACGTGCCCGATGAGTCGGTGCCCGGACAGATTCGCCTCGTGGCAGGCAACGACACGGTCACTTCCGTTTCGAAGCTCACCTTCGAGGAGCCCATCGAGGTTACGTCGGTATCGCCCACAACGGGTCTGAATGCCGGCGATGAGATCACCATCAAGGGCGACTATGTCTACAACATCGCGGAAGTGGTGTTCGCCTGTGGCGTGACGGGTGCTCCCGTCCTCGCTGAGGACTTCACCTACATCTCGCGTCGCGAAATCCGCCTGCGCGTGCCCCTGGCTGCCGAGTCGGGTGTCATCACCATGAACGACGGTGCCAGCTGGGAACTCGAGTGGAAGGAGCCGCTGCAGATTGTCTCGGCTTCCTATGCCAGCCTCTCGCCGGCAGCTGCCGATTTCGGCCAGCAAATCAAGATCAATGGTACGAACCTGCACACCGTGGAGACGGTGATGTTCCCAGGTGGTGTCACGGCCGAGTTCACCGTTTCTGCCGACAACCGCACCATCACCACCACCGTGCCTGCCGAGTGTAAGTCGGGTCCCATCACGCTGTTGCTCTACTCGGGCACCGCACTGACCACCGATGAGTTCTCCGTGCCTACGGTCACCATCACCAGTGCCACACCCAACAACGACCTCGTTGCTGGCGATCAGGTGGTCCTTGCCGGTGAGAACTTCGACCGCGTGAAGGAAGTGCAACTGCCCGGCGTCGGCCCGATCACCGACTACACCATCTCTGGCAACACACTCACCTTCACCGTGCCCGAGGGCATGACCGATGGCGACGTCGTCCTGGTGCAGAACGCCTACATCTCTGCCACCATCGCCATTGAGGTGCGCAAGCTCGCAGGTGTCATCTGGCAGGGCAAGGAGAACCTCTCCGGCTGGAGCAACTGGGGCGTCTTCAACTGGGATGGCGAGAAGTGGCTGAAGTTCCAGGAGGCCATCAACGGCCCGGGCCAGCTCACATTCCACTTCGTTGTCACCAACGACAACCCCGCCTTCAACCTCCGCATGGGCGACTGGTCGACACCGTTCTCCGATCTCTCACTGCCTTATGGCGACGATGGCAACATCCATCCTTCTAAGGACGACACCGACGTCATCATCAACCTCTCTGCCGAGGAGCGCGAGAAGATGTTCGCCGATGGCGGACTGGGCATGGTCATCTGGGGCGATGGCATCCAGCTGCAGTACATCAAGTTCCTCGAGGCTACCGACGAGGTCGATGTCGCTCCGTTTGCAAAGTGGGAGGACCAGAGTGCCAACATCACCTATCCCATCCACATCTCGTGGAGCGAGAACACGGGTAAGATTCGCATCATGCGCACCGGTCTGCAGGAACTGAATCTGAAGGTAGGTGTGTCGAAGCTCATCTTCTACAAGGAGGTTGGCACCACCGGACAGATACAGCTCAACGACTGCAACTGGAGCAACCCCCTCACCGATGCCGACCTCACCGACTGGGCAGGCGACAAGACGCAGGTGGAGACCGTCTTCACACAGAAGATGATGGACTGCGTCACGGGCGCCACCTCCGATGGCTGGTCTGACACGGCCTTCATCATCCAGGGCGACGGCATGACCATCACGAAGATTGTTGTGCTCCCCTGATGCGTAACCAGTGAGTAACTGAAGTTTCTGAAGTTAATGAAGTTAAAGAAGTTAAAGAAGTTAAAGGACAACGGTCCTGCTACTTGGAATTTCTCTCAGAGGTTTCAACCAAAAGGGGGTATCGTCCTTTAACTTCCCAAACGGTCGGAGACCGTAACTTCCTTTAACTCCTTTAACTCCCGAAACATAAAGTATCATTCTAAGGAGCGCTGCCCACGGTCGTGGCGCTCCTTACCTTCAACACTTCAGAACAATGACTATTCGTAGAGGAACCATCCTGATGCTCTCTGCCCTGCTGCTGGCTGCATGTGGGGGGAAGAAGGCGGAACAGAAATCGGCCTCCGAGCTCATCGCCGATGCCGACCACTTCCAGGTGGACACCATCGTCGTCGACCCTGCCGACACGCTCGTCAGCAGTAGCGTCGACCATGTTCTGCGCCACTATCCTGAGCTCTTCCGCGCTGCCGAGAAGGCACGGAAGATGTTCGACCGATGGGTTGCGCAGGAGCAACAGTCGCCCATGAAGACCAATCCCGCCGTGCTCGACATCAGCGAAATCCTCACGGCGACCTTCAGCACGTCTGGCCTCTCTGCTGGAGAGGGTGGGGAAGAGGTGTTCTCCATCTCTTCGGAGAAACTGGATACAGCCTACCTTCGCCTCATCAGCGAGGCTCCCGCCGAGCAGAAGTCCGCCATCGGTCATTCGCGCCGAGCCTTCCTCGCCTATGCCGAGCAACTGCAGCAAGTGGCCCAAGCCGTCCCTGCCGACCTCCGCGACCGCTTTGCTGCCATCCTCGCCCAGCGAATGAATAGCTTGAAACTTGAACTTTTGGAGCAGTGAGCGGAGTGTCAAGTTTACTTGAACAATCCCGAGTCACGACAAAAGTCATGGTACAAAGTACCATAAACCAGAAACTAGAAACCAGAAACTAGAAACCAGAAACTAGAAACTTGAAACTTGAAACCATAAATATGCTTACTCAAATCCTCATGAAATCATCCTCTCTTTTCCCCTCCCTACGGGGGAGGGGCCAGGGGTGGGGTTTCCTCATCGTCTGTTGCAGCCTTGCCGCAACCCTCACCTCTTGTGGTGGCAGCGACGACCCAGAGCCCGAGCCCACGCCGACGCCCAGCGTCACCGTCTCGCTCTCCTCGCAGAGCATTGCCGAAGGTGCTGAGGTCGACGCCAAGTCGGTCTCTGAGCTGCAGCTCACCTATTCCGTTGCCATCAAGGTGGCAGCCACGGCCAACATCACCCTCAACGGCACGAAGGTCACCGCCACGCGCATGACGAACAACGTGGCCGGCGTGCAGATTCCCCTCTCGCTCGAGGAGGGCACCGACTACACGCTCATCGTCCCCGCAGGCTCCATCGTCGCCTCCAAGGATGCGTCTGCCACCGCTCCGGAGTTCAAGCTGAACTTCAAGACCAAGGCAAAGGCGCAGCCTGTGAACCCCGACATCAAGGCAACGCTGGTCAATGGCAACGACGCCGCCCAAAAGCTCTACGACTTCATGCGCGAGCAATATGGCCAAAAGGTCATCTCCAGCGTGATGGCGAACGTGAACTGGAACAACGAAATTGCCGAGAGCGTCTATAAGCTCACGAAGAAATATCCCGCTGCGGTGTGCTACGACTTCATCCACATCTGCTACTCACCGGCCAACTGGATCGACTACACCAACATCACGCCCGTGAAGCAGTGGAGCGACGCCGGCGGTATCGTACAACTCATGTGGCACTTCAACGTGCCGAAGAGCGAAGGTTCCACCGACGTCACCTGCACACCCTCGGAGACCACGTTCCTTGCACAGAATGTTCTTACCTCCGGCACATGGGAGAACCGTTGGTTCTACGACCAGATGGACAAGGTCGTCGCCACCCTCTTGAAACTGCAGGATGCCGGCATCGCCGCCACTTGGCGACCCTTCCACGAGGCTGCCGGCAATGCCACTGCCAAGCAGCAGGCTTCCTGGACGAAGTCGTGGTTCTGGTGGGGCTACGACGGCGCCGAGACCTATAAGAAGCTCTGGACAACCATGTTCAATTACTTCAAGGAAAAGGGCGTGAAGAACCTCATCTGGATATGGACCACGCAGAACTACAACGGCGATGCCGCCACCTACAACCAGGACACCGACTGGTATCCCGGCGACGCCTATGTCGACATCGTAGGCCGCGACCTCTATGGCTACACCGCCCAGCAGAACCTGCAGGAGTTCACCGAGATTCAGGCCACCTATCCCACGAAGATGATTGCCTTGGCAGAATGCGGCTATGGCACCTACGACAACAAGCGCGTCGACTTCGCCAACATCTCCGACTGCTGGAACACCGGTGCCCGCTGGAGTCACTTCATGGTGTGGTATCAGGCTGGCCAAGGCTCCACCAACTCCATGATGACCGACGGCTGGTGGAAGGATGCCATGCAATGCTCCGATGTCATCACCCGCGACCAGCTGCCCTCGCTGAAGTAATAGCAGCCCTGCAAACCCTCTATTCCCCAACATGTCCCGCCACTCCCTCGCGCTTGGCGGGACATGTTTTTGTAAAAGTAATGCTCTGTAGCCTCTAAAGCAATGCTCTATGGCTTTAAAGTCAATGCTCTGAGCGTCTAAAAGCAATGCTCCTGGCCTCCAAAGTCAACGCTTTGAGCCTCTAAAGTCAATGCTCTTGGCTTCTAAAGTCAATGCTCTGAGCGTCTAAAGTCAATGTTCTTGGCCTCCAAAGTCAATGCTTTGAGGCTCCGAAAGCAATGCTTTTGCTAAAACATAATAATTTAATTACTGCTTTGTTCCAATTTGTTTCTACATTTCTTACTGCTTTTCTTTATCACTTATTTTTTCATAAAAAAGTGGTAGGATGTCGGTATTTAAGAAGAAAATGTGTATCTTTGCACCAAATACCCTTTAACACAAGAGACATAAACCCTTTGACTCAAGCAAAACAAACAGAAGACTGTATGGACAGCAAGAATATGATAGAAGCAAAGAACGTGAAGGCGGAGTTCCTGCCGTGTCTGAATTATGCAATGGCCGTGAACGGCCAGAAGTGTCTGGAATTTATAGAAATCAGCAATCCCACTGCCGACGACTGGCATGGTGTGCAGGTGAAGGTGAGCGGCGACTTGATTGCCGACGCCTCGTACATCATCGACACGGTGCCGGCAGGGATGACGGTGCGCGTGACCGACCTCGACGTGAAGCCCGACCTCGACAAGCTGCGCGAGATGACGGAGAGCGTGGAGACGGCCTTCACGCTGACGGTAGTAGGAGCAAGAAGTGTGGGGCAAGGGGCAAGAGAATGCTCTTCGCTGGGTGAAAACGCAAATGGACAAGACTCATCTCTTGCCCCTTGCCCCTCGCCCCTTGCCCCCCTCTCCCTCTCTTACCCCCTGCGCCTGCTGGCCTTCGACGAATGGCCGGGCGTGGGCGTGCGACCGGAGATGCTCGCAGCCTTCGTCACGCCGAATGCCCCGCAGCTGTCGCAGGTGAAGATGAATGCCGCCGCGATTCTTGAGAAGCTCACCGGCAGCGCTGCCCTCGACGAATACCAGACGCAGGACCCGAACCGCGCCCGCGCACAGGTGGCCGCCGTCTACGAGGCGTTGCGGGGCGAGGGACTCGTCTACGCTGCACCGCCAGCCAGCTACGAGAAGACAGGCCAGCGCGTGCGACTTGTAGACCGTGTGCTCGACGAGAAGCTCGGCACCTGCATGGACCTGTCGTTGCTCATGGCATCGGTGCTGGAGTCGTGTGGCCTGCATCCGCTGCTCGTGCTGCAGAAGGGACATATGTTTGTGGGCTGCTGGCTCGTAGACCAATATGCCGCCTATAGCGTGAGCGACGACTGGTCGTTCCTCTCGAAGGCTACTGCCAACGGCGTCAGCCAGATGGTGCTCCTCGAGGCCACGGCACTGGCCAGCTCGGACGCCATCTCGTTTGAGAAGGCTGTGGAGATGGGTGAGAAGCACCTTGTTGCCGAGCAAGACAAGTTCGTGCTGTTCTGCGATGTGTATCGCAGCCGAATGGAGGGCGTCAGGCCGTTGCCGATGAAGGTGAACGGCGTGTGGCAGAATGCAGGGCTGGAGCACGAGCAGGTCACCAAGGGGCTGAAGGAGGTGCAGACGGCCGAGCTGCAGCTGCAGAATGGCGGACAGGTCACCCGCCAGCAGATTTGGGAGCGCAAACTCCTGGATTTCTCGCTGCGCAACAACCTGCTGAACCTCCGCACGGGCCGGCGTGTCATTCCGTTTGTGTCGTTCGATATCGACGTGCTCGAAGACCACATCTTCGACCGCGAAGACTATAGCATGCAGGCCGTGCCGGTGAAGAAGCTGCTGAAGCCCGACGAGTTCGGCATCTACGACTCGCGCCTCTACAAGGACGAGTTGCAGCAGCTGGTGTCGGAGGACATCAAGCACAACCGCCTGAACGCCTACCTCTCGGCAGACGAGATGGCGAGCACGCAGAAGTTCCTCTACCGCGAGTCGCGAACGGCACTGGAAGAGAACGGTGCCAACTCGCTGTACATGGTGTTTGGCCTGATGCGCTGGTATGAGAACGAGAAGAGTGTGCGCCCGCGCTATGCACCGCTGTTGCTCATGCCCGTGGAGCTGGTGCGCCGCAGCGGTAATAACTATGTGGTGCGCCGTCGCGATGAAGAGATGACCATCAACACCACGCTGGTGGAGATGCTGCGCCAGCAATACCAGATTGACCTGAAGGGACTGCAGCCGCTGCCCGAGGACGAGAGTGGTGTCGACGTGCGGGCGATACTCGCCACCGTGCGCGCTCAGCTGGCCTGCCAGCCGCGCTGGGATGTGGTGGAGGAGGCCATGCTCGGTCTGTTCTCGTTCAACAAGTTCGTGATGTGGAACGACATACACAGCAATGCCGAGAAGATGCGCCGTTCGCCCATCATCGAAAGCCTCTTCCAGAAACACTGGGTAGGCCATGACGGCGTTCAAAGCGACGGAGTCGCGGTTCAAGGTTCAAATGCGCCTGCGGCGCGTTCAAAAGTTCAAGAAGGCCCTTCGGGCGTTCAAGGTTCAAATGGCCCTTCGGGCGTTCAAGAGGCAAATAACTCAACTTCTCCGCTCGACCCGCAGGGGCGCTTTCGTAGCGAAGCGGAGAAAGAACCTCTCAACTCCTCCGCTCGACCCGAAGGGGCGCTTTCAGAGCGAAGCGGGGAAAGAACCTCTTCCTCCGATGCCCGCCACATAGACCTTCACGTGGCACCACATGAGTTTGCAATTCCCGTGGACGTGGACTCTTCGCAGATGGAGGCCGTGGTGGAGTCGGGCGAGGGCCGCAGCTTCATCCTCTATGGTCCTCCGGGAACGGGCAAGAGCCAGACCATCACCAATATGATTGCCAACGCCCTCTACCACGGGCGCCGCGTGCTGTTTGTGGCTGAGAAGATGGCTGCCCTCGAGGTGGTGCAGAAACGACTGAAGAAAATCGGCCTCGATCCGTTCTGCCTGGAGTTGCACTCCAACAAGGTGACGAAGACGCATCTGCTGCGCCAGCTGCAACAGACGCTCGACCTCACACGCATCAAAGACCCCGAGCAGTATGAGCAGGCATCGAAGGAACTCTTCGAGCAGCGCCAGCAGCTCACGGGCTACATCCGCCTGTTGCACAAGAAGCAGGTATCGGGGCTGTCGCTCTACGACTGCATCTGCCGCTATGAGGGCATCGAAGGTGAGGGTATTCCGCCCTCCGCACACTTCGTGAACGGCCTCACCGATAGTAAGCTGCAGGAGGCTGCCGAGAAGATTGAAACCCTCGACACGGTGTTCGCCATCACCGGACCCGTTGCCCGCCACCAGTTGCAGGGCCTGAACATCTACGACCCGTCGCAGCAGACGCAGTCGCAGATTGCCGAGTGGCTCACGCAGCTTGCCTCGCAGGTGGAGACCACCGACAAGCTCATCAACCTCATCAACGGACAGGCAGGGTTCAAGCAGCCCCACTCGCTCAACGGAGCCCGTTGGGCAGAGCAGCTCATCGCCAAGCACGATGCGCTGGCCGGGCAGTACACCGAGGGAATCTTCGCACAAGATCCGCAGCAGCTGCGCGCGCAGTGGGCTGCCTTATGTGGAAAATGGTTCCTGCCGCGCTTCTTCGCCAAGCGGTCGTTCATGAAAGGCCTGCGCGCCTTCCGTGCCGACATGGGCGAGGGTGATGTGGAGACGCTCTTCGGACAGCTCGACGCCTTCCGTCAGCAGCTGCGCGAGGGAGGTCTGCAGGCGCTTCCCATGGTGCCACCGGCAGCCATCCAGGCTTGCCGCGACTTGCTGCAGGGCGTGGAGAAGATGAAGGCGGTCTGCGACTTCGACGACGAGAACCTCGACACGCTTGCCCGTCTGATTCCACAGTGGCAGCAGGCACTGGGCAGCAGTCGCGACTGGGCGCAGTGGTGCATCCGCAAGCGCGAGCTGCAGGAGCTGCATCTGGAGAAGGTGGTCGACTACATGAACCATGCCAGCACCACCGGTCATGCTGCCGCACAAGCCATGCTGAAGGGCACCTATAAATATATGGCCCTGCAGATTGTGGACAGCGAGCCACAGCTGCAGATGTTCAACGGCCTGCTCTTCGAGGATGCCATTGCGAAATATCGCGACATGGCCAAGCAGTTCCAGGAGCTCACGAAGAAGATGCTCTACTGCAAGCTCGCTGCCAACGTGCCGTCGCAGGCGCTGAAGCCGACAGCCATCACCGAGCTGGGCATCCTGAAACGCTATATCGCCACCAATGGTCGCGGCGCCACCATCCGACACATCATGGACCAGATTCCGACGCTGCTGCCGAAGCTCTGTCCGGTGATGCTGATGAGCCCCATCTCGGTGGCACAGTTCATCGACCTCGACCAGCCGCCGTTCGACATCGTATGCTTCGACGAGGCGTCGCAGATGCCAACGTCGGAGGCTGTGGGCGCCATCGCCCGTGGCAAGGCACTCATCTGTGTGGGCGACCCGAAGCAGATGCCGCCGACGAGTTTCTTCGCCACCAATGCCGTGGACGAGGAAGAGGCCGACATCGACGACATGGAGAGCATCCTCGACGATTGCATCACGCTGTCGCTGCCCGCCCGCTATCTGACGTGGCACTATCGCTCGAAGCACGAGAGCCTGATTGCTTTCTCCAATGCACAGTACTACGAGAGCAAGCTCTACACGTTCCCATCGGTCGACGACCGTGCGTCGAAGGTGCAGCTCATTCCCATCGACGGCACCTACGACTATGGTAAGACGCGCTGCAACCGCGCGGAGGCCGAGGCTATCGTGAAGGAGGTGGTGCGTCGCCTGAGCGACGATGAGCTCGCCAAGCGCAGCATCGGTATTGTGTCGTTCAGCAAGGTGCAGCAGAACCTCATCGAAGACCTGCTCACCGACGAGCTGGCGAAGCATGCCGACCTGGAGCGCAAGGCTTACGACGTGGAGGAGCCCATCTTCATCAAGAACCTCGAAAACGTGCAGGGCGATGAACGCGACGTCATCCTCTTCTCGGTGGGCTATGGTCCCGACAAGACGGGAAAGGTGTCGATGAACTTCGGGCCGCTGAACAATTCCGGTGGTGAGCGACGCCTGAACGTGGCGGTGTCGCGTGCACGCTACGAGATGATGGTGTTCTCAACGCTGAAGCCTGAGCAGATTGACTTGCGCCGCTCGAGTGCGCTGGGCGTGGCAGGACTGAAGGCATTCCTGGAGTTTGCACGCAACGGACGCATGGTGGTGAGTGCCGGACAGGTGAAGGCGCCGACCGAACATGCTGAAATCATCGATGCCGTGGCCGGTGAGATTCGCAAGATGGGCTACGAGGTGGATACCTCCGTGGGACGCTCCGCATTCAAGATTGACCTGGCCGTGCTCGACCCGAAGAACGATCAGAACTACCTGCTCGGCATCATCTGCGACGGCACGCGCTACTACGAGACGAAGACCGAGCGCGACCGCGAGATCTGCCAGCCTGGCGTGCTGCAGGGGCTCGGCTGGAAGCTCATGCGCCTGTGGTCGGTGGACTGGCTGATGAACAAGGAGGCGGTGTTGGATCGCATTCGCAAGGCTCTCGAGAAGCCGGAGGAGCCCAAGCCTGCCAGCGCTCCGAAGGTCGCTGCCGTGAAGGGTGGCATCGAGCATGCAGCCCCGCTGCCCTTTGCCGTGAGCAAGGATGAGATTGTGAAGGAGAAGGAGGTGACGATGTCGCCGGCACTGGAGAAGGCGGTGAAGAAGTATCAGAGTGCTGTCGACAAGATGCCGGAGGGCGATATCGAAGAATATGCCCGCTTCATCATCCGTCAGCAACTGGCGGTGCCTCTCGACGACATGAAACGACAGTTCGCCAAGGCGATGGGCTACACTCGTCGCACCCAGCAGACTGACATCGCCCTCGAAACGGCTGTCGCCATGCTCATCGATAAAGGTGAACTCACGGAGAAAGACGGAAACATTACGACAGTTGATAGTTGATAGTTGATAGTTCTTTCTCCGCTGCGCTACGAAAGCGGCAAAGCCGAGCGGAGAGTTATGTCACTTTGTTCCATGACTTTTGTCACGACTTGGCAGAGTTGATGCGAGCATCACTCTGCGCTCGCTGCTCCAAAAGTTCTTTCTCCGCTTCGCTCTGAAAGCCTTCCGGATAGCGTTACACCCAACGGTAGGGGCAGACCCCCGTGTCTGCCCGAACAATGACGAGCTCCCAGCGTGGTCCCCTCCTCCGGGGAGGAGGGGTGTCCGAAGGACGGGGTGGTAGTGAAACAAAGGTGACTGGGGTCGAGCGGAGAGTTTAGAGTTCTTTCTCCGCTTCGCTACGAAAGCGCCGCTTCGCGTCGAGCGGATAGTTGATAGTTTAGAGTTGATAGTTATGATTACCCGATGCGGCTTCAAGGCATTTCTCACCCACGTCACCCCTCCCTTTAGGGAGGGGCTGGGGGTAGGCTCTCTCCCCTCCCTATGGGGGAGGGGTTGGGGGTGGGGCCTCCTTTTCTCCCTCCCCTTTTGGGGAGGGCTGGGGTGGGGCTTCCCTCTCTCTGCCCAGCAGCTACATCGCTATAATCCCAATTTCGGCTTGTCGGCAGAGCACTTCTGCGACACCATCAGCATCGACGTGGAGGACGACCTCATCCTCGTACCCGTGCAGATAGATGACAAGGTGTATCGCTTCTGCCTCGACACGGGTTCCAGTCAGGGCATGGTGTATGCCAATAGCAACATTCCTGATCTCGTGCCTCTGGGAAACATCATCTCCCGCGATGCAAACAATCATGTCGACACGGTGCAGGTCATACAGCTGCCGCCCTTCACTCTTCCAACGAATAGCTCTCAACTCACCATCAGCGGCTATGTGGCATCGCTCATGCCGCGACACTCCATCAGCGATAAGTATGATGCCATTATCGGCTTCGACCTCTTCAATCGTGGCATCTGTGCAAAAATCGATAAGCAGCGGGGTTTACTGATTCTCACCGATGAGAAGAAACTCTTCCGGGCCGAGGAAAAGGTGGGCTACACGCTGCGATACAAACTGAAGTGGTTCGTGCCTTATCTGTATGTGAGTCCCTTCGTCAGGCATACCGACGAGGCTCTCTTCGACACGGGGGCACCGCTGTTCTACACGATGAGCCGCGAGAGTTTCGACGAGCATCTGGCCTCCGACCTCGCCAACCTGCACAAGAACCTCGGGTCCGGCATTGAGCGACAGGTGGAAGGGCGTGCCGAAGGACATCTCACGCTCGGTGGCTTCGGACTCGAGAAGAAAGACGAAGTGGTGTTCCTGCATCTCGACCGGTTGAAATGGGGCGACTTCGCATTCACCGACCTGCACACCATCACCACGCAGGGAGCCTCGAAGATTGGAGCGAAACTCCTCGACTTCGGCAGCGTCATCATCAATCCCTTCCGCAAGCACATCACCTTCCAACCATATCCCGCTGCAGTCCCCTCCTCCGGGGAGGAGGGGTTAGGGGTGGTAGCGAATCCCTCATTCGCGACGGAGGGCAAGGGGTTAGGGGTGGTAGCGAAACCCTCCCCCTCGGGGGAGTTGGAGGGGGGCTCTTCTTCCCTCCCTACGGGGGAGGGTCAGGGTGGGGCTCCTTCCTCCGTCCGCGTTGGCAACAAACAGTTCAGCGTGGCCTTCGTTCCCTACAAGGGACAAGCCGTCGTAGGACTCATCTGGGAAGGTAGTCCCCCTTATAAGGCGGGCATGCGACAGGGCGACGTCATCTTGCAAATAGACCAGCGTCCCATCACCTCCTTCGCCGACTTCCAGCGCTTTGGCTTCATCAAGGGCGAGCGTCACCGCTTCCGCCTCCGCGATGAGCAAGGCATCGAGAAAATAGTAGAATGTATCATCAAAGAATAAACCTCAACTTCTCAACATCAACCCTATGAACCCCAGATTTGCCGTCATCGTATTCCTGTTCTTCACCATTTCATCGGTGTTGTCGGGAATGAAAAGTTTTAATGATACCCGTGAAATGGTGGATGCCGATTTGCATCAGGCACTTGTTCTGACGCTGGCAGCGCAGGACCACACCGTCATCACCCCCGACACCATTCGTAACTATCGCGCCAGTCTCGCCATCGGTGAACTCCGCGACACGGCCTATCTGGCCTATACCCTGCAAGGCGAGATACAGGCAAAGTGCTCCTGGGCGGCCGTCTTTTGGCTGAGCGACCAGCGCCTCTCCGGCCTTTTCGCCTTCCTTGCTGCCTGCTGGGCCATTGCCTCACTCCTTTGGTATCGTCGAAAAACGCTCCAAAGCCTTTCAACGCTCCCATACACCCCATCCGCTGCTCCTGCAGCAGACCCTTCCTTCGGTGGACTGCGCTACGATGAGGCTACGCAGCATTTCTACAATCCGCAGGGCGAGCCCGTTCATCTCACACCCATGCAGCATCATCTGCTCACGATGTTCTTCCTCTCGCCGCAACATGAACTGTCGCATAGCGAGATCGCCGATGCCCTCTGGCCGAAAAAGCCCGATGCCTCGGAAACCCTCTACACCCTCATCCGCCGCCTGAAGGTTGTCCTCGCCCAGCATAGCACCCTCACAGTCGTCGTCGACCGTGGCCGCAGCTACAAGTTGGAGTCCCAACCCTAATCTCTTCTCCACTCGCCCCGTGACGGACGAGGGTAAAGCACAAGCTTTGGCCCAATCATATTATTTATCAAGAATTAGAGAATTAGAGAATTTCTCTGCATGAGTGGGAATTAAAAAGAATTTGAGAAGAAATTGCAAGCAATTTCCTGTTTCCTTGCAGTCATTCTCGTCTCTTGCGGCGAATTCTTATCAATTCATTTGAAGAAAAAAATTCTCAAATTCTCTAATTCTTGATAAATAAAAAAACTCCCACGAAGTGGATTTGTCAGACAATTGTCAGACTCTTTTTTCGGCTGACAATAGGTAAAGGTTGTACCTTTGCCGCATGAAACGATTCGCTTTTGATTATCGAAGTGCCGATACGGCTATGGGATGGCTGGTATTTGCCATCGCCGCTTTCACGTATGTTTCTACCTTGGAACCCACCGCCTCGTTTTGGGATTGTCCGGAGTTCATCCTGAGTGGATATAAACTGGAAGTGGGTCATCCGCCTGGAGCACCGTTTTACATGCTTGCCGCCAATGTCGCCTCGCAGTTGGCAGCTGACAAGACCCAGGTGGCTTATATGGTGAACCTCATGAATGCATTGCTGTCGGCAGCAACGGTGATGTTCCTCTTCTGGACAATTACTCATCTCGTCCGGCAGCTCTCTCCGTGCGAAGCACATCCCAACCTTTCTAAACCCTCTCAATTTGCCCCGCAGGGGTTGCTGGCAGGCTTCGTCGGCGCACTCATCTATTGCTTCTCCGATACGTTCTGGTTCTCGGCTGTTGAGGGCGAGGTGTATGCCTTCTCGTCGTTCTTTACTGCCATCGTATTCTGGCTCATCCTGAAGTGGGAGCAGCATGCCGACGAGCCTCATGCCGACCGATACCTTGTCCTCATCGCCTACATGACGGGTCTCTCCATCGGTGTGCACCTTCTCAACCTGCTCTGCCTGCCCTCCATCGTCTTGGTATGGTACTACCGCCGACACCCTGATGCAACACTTGGTGGGTCGCTCAAGGCGCTGGCGGTGTCGTTCCTTCTGTTGGCTGGCGTGCTTTATGGTGTCATCCCCGGCATTGTGAAAATTGCCGGTTGGTGTGAGCTGCTGTTTGTCAATGTGCTGCACTGCCCTTACAACACAGGCGTCTACATTTATGTCGTACTTTTGTTTCTGGCTATTGCGTCGGGCCTTTGGCTCACATTGCGTCGCGGCAAACGACTTTGGAACACAGCTCTTCTCTGCTTGCTCATGCTCGTCATTGGCTATAGCAGCTATGCAGTCATCCTGATTCGTTCTGCAGCCAATCCGCCGATGGACCAGAACTCGCCCGACGATGTCTTCACACTCGCAAGCTATCTCGCCCGCGACCAGTATGGCCAGCGTCCGTTGTTCTATGGCCAGGCTTACACGTCGTAGCCGGTCTATGAACCTGTCGCAGGTTCCAATATGATGCGCATGAAACTCAAGAAGGGCGCTCCCGTATACAAGCGAAAGCCCGCATCGCCCGGCAATGGCCAGCAGCGAGACGAATACTATGTTGCAGAGACGCAGGATAGAATTGTGTATGCACAAAACATGCTGTTCCCGCGCATGTGGGACTCGCAGAAAGCGGAGGCCTATGAACAGTGGATGGGTGGTGTCAGCTGCCGGATGGTGCCTTACGACTATGGGGGTGAACGGGTCAATGTGAAGATGCCTACGCAATGGGAGAACCTGCGCTTCTTCCTGTCCTATCAGTGTAACTTCATGTACTGGCGCTACTTCATGTGGAACTTCTGCGGACGTCAGAACGATGTGCAGGGACAAGGTGAACTTGAACACGGCAACTGGATAACGGGCATTCCGCTACTCGACGACCTGCGGCTTGGCAACCAGTCGTTGTTGCCCGACGACTTGCGCAATAACAAAGGACGGAATGTATACTTTGGCTTGCCATTGTTGCTTGGTCTCCTCGGCCTTTTTTGGCAAGGGCTGCGACGGGGGCAGCGTGGCATCCAACAGTTCTGGGTGGTGTTCTTCCTGTTTTTCATGACGGGGCTCGCCATTGTTGTCTACCTCAACCAGAACCCACTGCAGGTGCGCGAACGCGACTATGCCTACGCCGGCTCCTTCTACGCCTTCGCCATCTGGTGCGGCCTCGGCGTCGCCGCCCTCAACAACCTGCTCCTCTCCCTCCCTCTCCCTCCCCCTCGGGGGAGTTGGAGGGGGACTCTTCTCCCTTCCCTGCTGGGGAGGATAGGCGTGGGGCTTATCCCTCTCCTCATGGCTTCGCAGAACTGGGACGACCACGACCGCTCTCATCGTTTTGCTTGTCGCGACTTCGGGCGAGACTATCTGGAGTCATGCCAACGCGACGAGGACCCAACCTCTGGAGATGAAAGTAGGGGCGGACACCCTATCCTTTTCTGCGATGGTGACAACGACACGTTTCCGCTCTGGTATAACCAAGAAGTAGAGGACGTGCGCACGGATGTGCGCGTGTGCAACCTTAGTTATTTACCTACCGACTGGTACATCGACCAGCAGCGACGGCCCAATGCCAATGCGCCTGCACTTCCAATCCCTTGGCAGTCGGCCGACTATGCAGGCGACAAGCGTAACTTCATACCGATACAACCTGAGTTGCGACAGCAGGTGGAGGACTTCTGCCAGCAACATCCTGACGAAGCACGGCAGCAATTCGGTGACGAGCCGTTTGAATTGCGTAACATCCTGCGACACTGGGTGTGCAACAGCGATCCGTCGATGCAGGTCATCCCAACTGATAGCATCTATCTGCGCATCGATAAACAGGCGGTGCGCGAAAGTGGTATGATGGCTCCCGACGGCCGGTCTGCTGCCATGCTCACCGATGAGGAGATTCCTGACCGCATGGAAATCTCGCTGAAAGGCTGGCGCGGATTGCACAAGGGGCAGCTGGCCTTCCTCGAGACGCTTGCCAATGCCAACTGGCGACGTCCTGTCTACGTCTGTTCCTCCGTACCCGCCAACCATTATCTGAATCTCGACGAATATCTTACCCTCGAAGGCATCGCCGAACGCGTCACGCCCTTCCGTCATCTGCCTGACGAGGTGCGCGTAGATACTCGTCGCACCTATCAGAATCTCATGCATCGTTTTCGCTATGGCGGTCTCAGTCGTCCCGGACTCTACCTCGATCCTACCACCGTGAACATGTGTTGTCGCATGCGTCTCTCCTTCGCACAGTTGGCTCTGCAACTGCTGAAGGATAATCCAGAAAAAGCCCTAAAGGTGTTGCAGCGGTGTGATCACGAACTGCCTGCCTACAATCTGCCTTTCAGCTACGAGAGCGGTGCTCATTATCTGGCACGTGCCTATGCCCTATTGGGAAAGGAAGCGCAGGCTTGGCGGCACATCGATGCCGTTTGGAATCTTTCCTCACAGTATTTGCGCTGGATGCTCTCCCTCTCCGACAACCGTCGTTCTGGCTATGCCCGTCTCTACCAGCAACATTTCGCCGTGCTCTATCACCTTCTGCAATCAGCCCAACTCCTCGACCCCACGCGCGCCCAACAGATGTCCCACCAACTCCTCGCCTTTCAGCAGGCATGGGAACAGTAATATGCTACACATTCGTTTTGCCGTTATGTCGTTAGTTTTGGCAACGATATCGCAGATGGCAGAATACCCTCCGCAGTAAGACCCCAAAGGGGTCGCACTATGCATAACCGCAGGTCTTGACCTGCGGTGGGTGTAACCAAACAGGGGACGACTTCGAAGATGTCGCACAATAGCACCATTATTCTTATTGTGCGACCCCTTTGGGGTCGTGGCCATGTGGATGCCCTACACCGCAGGTCAAGACCTGCGGTTAAGCACATGTGACCCCTTTGGGGTCCTTTCTCTATTCAACTTTGTGCCAACTGCGATGTTATTGCTTTAGTTTTTTGCATTGTATTCGTTTATTTTTTACATTGTATTTCTTAATGTCTCTATGTCGAATTTTGCCATGTCTTTTTGCTGAAGCCACCTCTTTTGTGCCTCTTTTTCCTTGATTTATGTCAAGAAAGCATAATTTTCGCTGATTTTTGGAAAATAATCGCAAAAATATTTGGTAGGTTCGCGAAAAAGCAGTACTTTTGCATCCGCTTTCGAGGGACACCCCTTGGCAAGCGAACAAAAGAAGCGATCTTTGAACAGATTTACATAAGACAAGAAGTAGTAGTACAAGAAGCGTGCGTACGTTCTATTATATATATAATGTGAGGCGTATGCACTGGTAAGTTTTGCGAACCTGAGATTCTTTATGAGAGACTTCGATCTGG
>JAFZSR010000123.1 GCA_017619275.1 Prevotella sp.
CGGCCTCCGCTACGACCTCGACTTCCTCGTGCTGCGCCTTGACTGGGGTGTCGCCCTCCATGCGCCCTACGACACAGGCAAGTCGGGCTACTTCAACATCAACAGCTTCAAACACGGCCAGGCCCTCCACTTCGCCATCGGTTACCCGTTCTAAGCGTATGTCGGCCAGTCAGATACGCACGAATGGAAATGCCGGTTTTGATGGGTTTGAATCTAAAATAATGAACTATGAATCATAAGGTTATGAAAACGTTGAAGTACTTCTTCGGAACAATGCTGATGGCTTGCATCCCGTTTGCCGCAAACGCACAATTGGCTTCGCCTTCGTCCGTCACGACTCAGCCATCCCAGCAAGCTGGGCGGCCTTCGCTGCTCCGTCCGTTTGGTATGTTTGGAGGCGGCAATCGAGTCAATCAGGACAGTCTTCGCCGCATTACGGCTGCCGACTACGCCGACATGCTGGCTAAAGTCGGAGTGGGTCAACCTCGTGAGGGACGCCAGCCAAACAGTACCGACGAGAGCAAGCAACCAAATTATGATGAGTTGACAGCCAACCCTTACCCCTTCTATCCCGACCCGCTGGTTACTGAAGGCGGTAAGAAGGTCACCTCGGCCAAGATGTGGTACAAGGTGCGCCGGCCCGAGATTGTACGCCTGTTCGAGGACAATGTCTATGGCCGTATTCCCGACAACGTGCCGAGTGTGACATGGAAAGTCACCAATGAAGAGAAGAAAGACTTCGCAGGAACGCCTGTGGTAGTCCGTTATCTGCAAGGCGTGGTCGACAACTCGGGCTGTCCATCCATCAAGGTAGAGATTCAGGCCAACGTGGTCTATCCCGATAACGGCAAACAGCACATGCCTGTTATCATAGAATTCGGATTCGGAGGCGACCCCTTGCGCAGTTTCGGCAGAGGCGCATCATGGAAGCAGATGGTGATAGAACGTGGATGGGCTGCCGCCACCATCAACCCGTCGTCCATCCAGGCCGATAGTGGTTCTGGTCTGACCAGCGGCATCATCGGCCTCTGCAACAAGGGCGCCCATCGTCAGCCCACCGATTGGGGTTCGTTGCGCGCCTGGGGCTGGGGTCTGTCACGTCTGATAGACTATTTGGAAACCGACAAGACCTTTGATGCCACCAAGTGCGCCATCGAGGGCGTGTCACGCTATGGCAAAGCCTCTCTCGTGGCGATGGCATTCGACCAACGTGTTGCTGCGGGATTCATCGCCTCTTCAGGCAAAGCAGGTGCAGCAGGCTGGCGTCGTGACTGTGGTGAGAGCATCGGCAACATCGTTTCAGACGGGGAATATCACTGGGTATGCGGCAACCTAATCAAATACGGAACAGACCCGATGACCGAAAACGACCTGCCCGTTGACCAGCACGAGCTGATAGCCCTCTGCGCCCCACGTGCCTGCTTTATCTCCACCGGCAGTTGGAACGGCGACAAATGGCAGGATGTGGTGGGTTCGTTCATATCGGCCTCAAAGGCATCGCCCGTCTATGAACTGCTCGGCTATAAAGGGGTGGGTACCGACCTTTTCCCTGGCATGGACAATGGTTTGATGGAGGGCCGTCTCACCTATCGCCAGCACCATGGAGGTCACGAGGCTGGTCCCAACTGGCCCTTCTTCCTCGACTTCTTTGAGCGTGAGGTGCTCAAGTGAGATACGGTATCTGCCGTAAACATTCTATAGTACAAAAAGCCCTGACTTGCAAAATCTGTTCGCAACCAAAGAGCGTTTGAATCATAACAAAAGAATAAGCAAAAAGTGGGTACCTTCATGGGTATCCGCTTTACTGTATTCCGAAGTAGGAGACAGGAATTTAAAGCCTATCCCACAACCAAAGAGAAACGCAATCCCAGCGCATTGGCTATGAGCATAAACGTGCTGAGCTGCATATCCGTCTTGCCTTGCTCCAACGAGGATATGTATTCGCGCTTCTTGCCAATACGTTCGCCCAGCTGCTGTTGCGTCAGTTTCTGACGTTTGCGTTCATCGCGCAACAATTCAGCATAATACCAAGCTTCGGCCTTCGCCTGAAACTCCTTGCGTGACGGTGAACCTTCCGGCCCATATTTCTCGTCAAAATGTTGCGACCCTGTTTTCAGTTGGGCCAGTTTCTTCTCATCAAGTCTTATCATCCTATTCGTCCTCCTGAATGTATTTGTTCATGTCGCAAAAGTAATACATTTATTCCTATTCGCAAACATTTGGAAGAAAAACCTTCTGTTTTTTATTTTTCCAGAGCCACCGTTACGACTTCGCCTTATGACTCTCAGTTGCAAAAGAAAAGACATTCCCCAACCCAGTCGCTCTAAAAAGGGTAGGGAGCGGCTCGCGCTTTGGAATCAATAATTCAGGCTCTTATTTGGCTGGGTTGCAAATTCGGTCGAACGGAAGGGGCTTTATTCAACTATAACAGTTTTAGTAGTATAGTTTGAATAAACAATAATCTGCACGCCCTTCTCCAATTTCTTCATTGGAATATCTTGGAGATTATTTCGAGCCAGTTCCTTGGCTTCTCCGTCATATTCGTCATCCATTTGTATTCAGGGAACAGCATCAGCATCTTGTTACGGCAGTTTTTCCTCCTGTCTGTTTTTTTGTGCACAAATTGAAAAAATACTTCACACTCGGCAAAGAAAACAACTTTTATTTGCACTCGCTTACTCAGTATTTTGTGCACAAATTGTGCACAGATTTTCGATTTTAACATTTGAACCTCAAAACCGCGTGTTATTAATGTAAAGATACGCTTTGCAGTCATATACCTATGCTTTACGACAGCAAAGTGTATGTTTACGTTGAAATTTTCTAGAGAATTTGTACGTAAAGCATGATGGTGTTTCGGTCAGGCAAATTTTGTAGAGAATAACTCATAGCATGGAGAGGGCAAATGCGATAATCGGACAGCAAATCACTATTATCAAAATTGGCGAATTAGATTGCTACGGGAGTCTCGCACAGGGGGCTTTCTCACGCGGAGTTTTTCACACAGAGGAACGGAGGGAACGGAGGCAGAAAGATGCTGAAAGCATCTCCTATCAGTAACCGTAGTGTCCGAAGGACCTGCGGATAGGGTGACCAACAGACTGTATCCCGACCCTTACGGGGTCGCCCATCTCATCGCTTGCCCGTCTCCAAGTTTTGGGGCACTCCGTTAGAGTGCAGTTACTCCCACTCACGTTTGTCTCCGGGGGTGCGCGCTTCGCTCGTACCCTCGGTTATTGAGAGGCGACGCTTTCAGCGTCATGAATAAGTGGTTCTCTGCAACCTCTGTGTCTCTGCGTGATAAAAATTGGGCGGATTATGAAATAGTAATCGTAATGGCTTGAAAAAGCATTTGTCCGCTAACTCCAGGGGTCGGAGACCTCTTAACTTCCGCTAACTCCAGTTAACTCCTAAGATGAACGGAGGTTTTTTAGTCCTTCTCTTCGAAAATGGGGCGTAAGGAACAAAAAATCTTGGATAGTGGATGAAGTTTGCAAAAAATGGTGTATCTTTGCAGAAGATAGAGGAGAGAGGAGAGAGGAGAGGGGAGAGAGCGAGCAAAGGAAAAACATGCGGATAACCAAAGATGCAAAACTATATGAAGAAGGTTTATAAAGCTAATATCCTTTACACGAAGGAGAAAAGCCGTTTCGAGGTTGTGGAAAACGGCTACGTGGCTGTCGATGCCGACGGGCGTGTGACAGGTGTGGCGGGTGATTTGAAGTCGTTGGGCTGTGAGGACGCGGAGGTGACGGATTTCGGCGACTGTCTGCTGATTCCTGCCATGAACGACATGCATGTGCATGCGCCGCAGTATCGCAACCAGGCTATTGCGATGGACCTGGAGCTGCTGCCGTGGCTTCAGAACTACACGTTCCCCGAGGAGATGAAGTATGCCGACTTGGACTATGCCGAGCGGATGTACCGCCGCTTTGTGCGCGACCAGTGGCGCTTCGGCACGATGAGGAGCTGCGTGTTTGGCACCATCCATACCGAGAGCACGCGCCTGCTGATGAATATCTACCGCGAGGCTGGCATGGGTGCGCTGGTGGGCAAGGTGGGCATGAACCGCCATTGTCCCGATGGTCTGTCGGAAACAGTGGAGGAGATGGTCGAGGGCTATGAGACGCTGATAAACGAGGAGCTGGGAAAGAAGAAGGATGATTTGGTGGGGCTGATTGTGACGCCACGCTTCATTCCGTCGTGTACGCCCGAGATGCTGCGTGCCTGTGGCGAACTGGCGGCTAAGTACCAGTTGCCCGTGCAGTCGCACCTCTCGGAGAACATGGACGAGATTGCCTGGGTGCAGAAGTTGGAGAAAAAGAGCTCCCACTATGGTGACGCCTACGACCGCTACGGCCTGTTCGGGCAGACGCCCACCGTGATGGCCCATTGCGTATGGACCAAAGGGGAGGAGCTGGAGCTGATTAAAAAGCGCGGCGTGATGGTGGCCCATTGTCCCACGTCGAACTTCAACGTGGCTTCGGGCATGGCTCCTGTGCGTCAGTTCCTCGACGAGGGCGTGCAGGTGGGTCTGGGCAGCGACATCAGCGGCGGCCACGACCTGATTATCTTCCGCATGATGGTGTATGCGATACAGGTGAGCAAGATGCACTACCAGCAGAACCACGAGCGGGCGTTCCTCACCCTGTCTGAGGCGTTCTGGATGGCCACCAAGTCGGGAGGCAGCTTCTTCGGCCGTGTGGGCAGCTTCGAGCCGGGCTATGAGTTTGATGCCCTGGTGATTGACGACAGTCCCCTGAATCACGACAACTATTCGCTGCTGGAGCGCTTGGAGCGATATATCTATCTGGGCGACGACCGGCATATTGTGCACCGCTTCTGCCGCGGCAAGGAGATAAAGGAGCCAAGGATTATTTAGCTTCTATTTTTCACGGGAGTTATCAGGAGTTATATGAATTTTGCGAATTCATTAGGAGTGAACGGTAGTTAGCGGATTATCTAATTGCCCTGCTAATGTCAGTTAACTCCCGGAGCGGTCGCAGACCGCGATAACTTCAGTTTTTTCGCTCTGCTCAAGGCACTCCTCCCAATAACTCCAAGAAGGATAAAGTATTTAGAAACTTCAATTAAAGTAATAAAGAGATACAAGTAAATGAAACCAACATTGTTTTTGCTTGCTGCTGGCATGGGCAGCCGCTATGGTGGCCTGAAGCAGCTCGACGGTCTCGGCCCCAACGGCGAGACGATTATGGACTATAGTATTTATGACGCCATTCAGGCTGGCTTCGGCAAGATTGTCTGGGTGATACGCAAGGATTTCGAACAGCAGTTCCGCGAGCAGATTCTCTCGAAGTATGAGGACAAGATTGCCTGCGAATTGTGCTTCCAGGGACTGGACGCGCTGCCCGAGGGGTTCTGCGTTCCCGAAGGCCGTGTGAAGCCTTGGGGCACCAACCACGCGGTGCTCATGGGCAAGGGCGTGATTAAGGAGCCGTTCTGCGTCATCAACTGCGACGACTTCTACAACCGCGACGCGTTCATGGTCATCGGCAAGTATCTGAGCGACCTGCCCGAGGGTGCGAAGAACGAGTATGCGATGGTGGGATTCCGCGTGGGCAACACACTGAGCGAGAACGGCACCGTGGCCCGAGGCATCTGCTCGAAGGATGCTGACGACCATCTGACCACCGTTGTTGAGCGTACCGAGATTGTGCGCTGTGCCGAGGACGGCTCGAACGCGGGTGCTGCCACCGAGCCCATTCGCTATAAGGACGAGGAGGGCAAGTGGGTGACGGTTGACGAGAAGACACCCGTGTCGATGAACATGTGGGGATTCACGCCCGACTATTTTGAGCACAGCGAGGAATACTTCAAGGAGTTCCTTGCTGACCCGAAGAACATGCAGAACCTGAAGGCCGAATTCTTCATTCCGCTCATGGTGAACAAACTCATCAACGAAAAAACTGCCACGGTGAAGGTGCTTGACACCACCTCAAAGTGGTTTGGCGTCACCTATGCAGCCGACCGCGAGGGCACCGTTGAGCGCATCCGTCAGCTGGTGGCCGACGGCGTTTATCCTGAGAAACTGTTTTAATGGACATCAACATTCTAAGCGACCAGCAATGTGAGCAGCTGCGCGCATTGCTGGCCGAAGCCACCAACATTGTGGTGTGCTGTCATCAGAATCCCGACGGCGATGCCATCGGTTCGTCGTTGGCATGGGCCGAGTATCTGCGCCAGCAGGGCAAGGACCCGCGCATCATTGTGCCCGATATGTTTCCCGACTTCCTGCAATGGATGCCCGGAACGGAGCGCATCATGCGCTATGACAAGCATACAGACGCGGCAAGACTGCTGCTGAGCACCGCCGACCTGGTGTTCTGCCTGGACTTCAACACCATCGGGCGACTGGGAGAACAGATGGCAACCGACCTGAGGCAGAGTAAGGCGCAGCGCGTGCTCATCGACCATCACCTGGAGCCCGAGCAGGACATGACGCTGAGCATTTCGCATCCCGAAGCGTGCTCAACGGCCGAGCTGGTGTTTCGCGTCATCTGGCAGTTGGGCGGTTTTGAGCAGATGACCCGCAAGATTGCCGCGCCCATCTATTGCGGCATGATGACCGACACGGGAGGCTTCACCTACAACTCCACGAAGCCCGAAATCTATTTCATCATCAGCCAGCTGCTGACCAAGCGCATCAACAAGGACAAGATTTACCGCAACGTCTATAACAACTACAGCGAGTGGCGCATGAGGCTTATGGGCTTTGTGCTCTACAACAAGCTCAACGTGTTTGCCGAAAAACATGCCTCATACTTCGCGCTCTCGCGCCAGGACCTCAAGCGGTTCCACTATCTCAAGGGCGATGCCGAAGGACTGGTCAACCTGCCCCTGCAGGTGAAAGGCATGAAAGTGTCGCTTTCGTTGCGCGAGGACACGGAGCGCGAAAATCTCATCTGGGTGAGCATACGTTCGGTGGACGATTTCCCCTGCAACAAAATGGCGGAGCAGTTCTTCAACGGTGGTGGTCACCTCAACGCTGCCGGAGGTCGTCTGTATTGCACCATGGACGAGGCCGAGCAAATTGTGCGCAAGGCTTTCGATGAGTTCTGCCAAGGATAAAATTGTTTGCTTTGGGTTCGAACTATAGATTTTGCGGAAGAAAAACAAGTTTTTTTGCAGATTCTTTATTCTACATTCTTCATTCTTCATTTTTAATCGTACCTTTGCGCACGAAACCATCATGCAAGATAAACGGATATGAGAAAATCAGTTTTTGCAATTGTTGTTGTGCTGTTGGCCCTTGTTGTGGCCGGATGCAACAAACATGAAACCTACGCCGACCAGAAGAAGAAGGAAACGGCGGCTATCAAGAAGTTCCTGTTGGACTCTGCCATCAATGTGATTTCCGAGAGCGAATTCCAAACGGCCAACTACACCACCGACGTGGCAAAGAATCAGTATGTGCTCTTCGAGAGTACCGGCGTATATATGCAGATTGTGCGCAAAGGCTGCGGCGAGCCCATCAAGAAAGGCGAGACAACCACCGTGCTCTGCCGCTTTTCTGAGACCAACCTGCTGACCGACTCGCTTCAGCTCACCAACAACGTGCTCTATTATGCCTCGATTGTTGACAAAATGTCGGTGACCAATAGCAGCGGCACGTTCACGGCATCGTTCATCAGCGGGTCGAGTGTGATGGCATCGGCCTACGGCAGCACCCAGGTGCCGGCAGGATGGCTTGTTCCGTTCACTTACATCAATGTGGGCCGTCCCGCCAAGGAGGGCGACGAGATTGCCAAGGTCCGTCTCATCGTTCCCCACAGTCAGGGGCACGGAATGGCCACGCAGAACGTTTATCCCTGTTTCTACGAGATTACATACGAAAAAGGATTATAAATTGTCGGGGGTGCGGTGATACGTACCCCCGAAACATTTTGTATTAAGAATATGACTTTGATAAAATCTATTTCGGGCATCCGCGGAACCATTGGCGGCTCGACGGGCGACACGCTCAATCCCTTGGACATTGTTAAGTTTACAACGGCCTACGCCACCTTCATCCGCCGCAATGGCGGCAACGGACAGAACGCCGAGTTCAACAACCACCGTCCTACCATCGTGGTGGGTCGCGACGCGCGCATGTCGGGCGTCATGGTCGATAGCGTGGTGTGCGGCACACTCATGGGCATGGGCTATGATGTGGTGAACATCGGATTGGCTACCACGCCTACCACCGAACTGGCCGTCAAGCAGTTGGGTGCCGACGGTGGCATCATCATCACCGCCAGCCATAATCCCCGCCAGTGGAATGCCCTGAAGCTGCTCAACCGCGAGGGCGAGTTCCTCACCGCCAAAGACGGCAACGAGGTGCTCAGCATCGCAGAGAAAGAAGACTTCTGCTATGCCGACATCGACAACCTGGGCCACTACATCAACTGCGACGAGGCCGACCAGTGGCACATCGACGACGTGATGAGCCTCAGTTTGGTTGATGCTGAGGCCGTGCGCAACGCCCATTTCCGCGTCTGTGTGGACGCCATCAACTCCGTAGGCGGCATCATTCTGCCCAAGCTGCTCGACGAGCTCGGCGTGGAATACACCATTCTCAACGCGGAACCCACCGGCAACTTCGCACATAATCCCGAGCCGTTGGAGAAAAACCTGCAGGGAATTATGCAGGAGATGCGGTCAGGCAACTACGACCTGGGCATCGTGGTCGATCCCGATGTTGACCGCCTGGCTTTCATCAGCGAGGACGGCACCATGTTTGGTGAGGAATACACGCTGGTCAGCGTGGCCGACTACGTGCTGAGCGAGGAGTTCAACAAGCGGTTGAAGGCCTTCAACGATGCCAACGGCATCAGCCCCTTGCGCGCAGCTGCCGGCGACGGTCCTTACATGCTTTCCTCGGAACTGACCACCGTGAGCAACCTTTCTTCCACCCGTGCCTTGCGCGACGTGACCTATAAGTACCGTGGCGAATACCAAGCCGCTGCCGTGGGCGAGGTGAATGTGACGACGAAGATGAAGGAAGTTGGTGCCATCATCGGAGGAGAAGGCAACGGCGGAGTAATCTATCCCGAGAGCCACTACGGACGCGATGCCCTGGTGGGCATTGCCCTGTTCCTTTCCAACTTAGCCCACAAGGGCTGCAAGGCCAGCGAGCTTCGTGCCACCTATCCCAACTATTTCATGGCCAAAAACCGCATTGACCTGACCCCCGACACCGATGTGGACGCCGTGCTGGCCAAGGTGAAGAGCATGTACGAGGGAACAGAAGACGGCACTAACCCCACACGAGTGGAGGTGACCGACATCGACGGCGTGAAAATAGACTTCTCAGACAGCTGGGTACACCTGCGCAAGTCGAACACCGAGCCCATCATCCGCGTCTATAGCGAGGCATCGACCATAGAGAAGGCCGACGCGCTGGGCAAACACCTCATGCAGGTGGTGTATGACATGCAGAAATAAAAAACGGGGCGACATGCCTTGAAAACAAAAGGGCCAACGGAGCAATCCGCTGGCCTTTTTTCTTGTTTTTCGTTTTAAAACCCAAAAGGATGTTAAAACTTTGGGCAAAGTGAAGATTTTGGCCTCTCTGAATCGTTATATATATAGATGATTCATAACCAAGTTGCCTAAAATGAATGTTTAAGTGTTTGTCAGGATAACAACGCTATTGTTATGCCGCGCGCCCGGAAAGGAGAATCGTTTCAACCAATGACCATCCTGAGGGCGCAGGCCAAAGACATTAAAACTAAATCCATTATAATCGGTAATTAATAGGCTTTTACAAAACTTGATTATTCCGCTCGCAGCGATGGGCTTTCCCGAAAAAGGAAGCTCATCGTTGTTTTTTGTGTTTATCGGTCGGAACTGGGTGTTAGTGGAACAAAACGGTTCCAAGTTTTTGTGTGAGCCATACAAGGAACCAGAGCATGGCGGCTATGGCAATGACGAAGAGGACGATGAAGACGGCCGACTGGATAGCTTTGCGGTTGACTTCGCTGATGACGGTCTGGTCGCCGTCAACGAATCCGTTGACGAGTGCCATGTTCTGCTTGTTGGCGCGGTGGAAGATGTCGATGATGTCGCCCACGTAGAAGGGTATCATGCCGAGGAGCACGTCGCGCAGCGAATTGTTGAGAATGGCGAGTGTGAGCGGCACAGACTTGATGACGAAGGCCGAGAAATAGGCGTATGCCAGCGAGATGAGTCCGCACAGCGCATCGCCGATGCCGCCGGGGATGGCAAAACCCATGGCTGCGTCAAGGTAGTAGCGGTCCATGTATTCGGTGAGCCGCTGCAGCAGCGCGTAATTGCGGTTGCTTTTCAGCCTGTCGGAGCGTTCTATGCGCTTTTGTTCGTTCATTTTTCCTTCCTCATACTGTATTCGCAGCCGCAGTATTGCTGGTTGTAGAACTGAAACTCCTTTAGCAATTGGTTTCTTCGCTCGTAGAGGCCTCCCTTGCGCCAGTTTTGCGCCCAGAATAGTGTGCCTGGCACGGTTTGTTGTGCCTTTAACCCTGCCTCGTTGATTTGTTGGATGTCTTTCCATCGTGATGAGGCGAGTGTGGTGGCGAACACGGTGATGCCCAACTCACGGGCCTTCTGCGCCGTGGCAAGCATGCGCATGGCGAAACATTGTTGGCAGCGCCTTCCACGTTCGGGTTCGTTCTCCAAACCGCAGACGCACTGCTGCCATTCGTCGTGGTCGTAGTCGCCGTCAATCCATCTGAGTCCCAACGCTTCGGCGTGGCGCTTGCTTTCGTTCTTGCGGATTGTGTATTCCTCTTGCGGAAAGATGTTGGGATTGAAGTAGAAGATGGTGGGTCGCAGGTTGTGCTGCACCAGCCATTCCACGATGGCCGAGGAGCATGGCGCGCAACAGGCGTGCAGCAGCACTTGCGCGTCGGTTTTCTGGAGTATCGACGGTATTTCGATGGCTGGTCGTTTCATTCAGAAAGGAGGGAAGAAGTAGAGGAGTAAAGGAGTAGAGGAGGGAAAGAGTAGAGTGTCATTCAAAGGTCTTGAACTCGTAGCCTTGGCATTTGAGCCATTCCAGCGAGCGCGGAAGTGCCGTGTAGAGTTTCTCAATGCTTTTGGTTGAGTCGTGGAACGTGATGATGGAGCCGTTGCGGGCATAGCGTTTCACGTTTTTCAACACGTCGTCGGCACTGAGGAATTTGGAGTAGTCGCGCGTCACGAGGTCCCACATCACGATGCGGAATTCCTTGCTGAGCCAGTAATAAACGCTGTGGCGCAGCCATCCGTGGGGCGGACGGAACAGGTGGGAGTGGATTAGCTCGTTGGCCTTGAAGGTGTTGATGATGTAGGTGGTGGTCCAGTGCTTGAAACCGCCAAGGTGGTTGTAGGTATGGTTGCCCACCTGATGGCCTTCGCTGACTATTCGCTCATAGAGCTCGGGGTGCTTGCGCACATTTTCGCCCACCATGAAAAACGTTGCCTTCGCCCCGTACTCCCTGAGCGTGTCGAGGATGAAGGGCGTGGCTTCTGGAATCGGGCCGTCGTCGAATGTGAGATAGACGGCCCGAACATTCTCGTCCATTCGCCACGTGGCTTTCGGGTAGAGCCAACGCAACCACTTTGCCGGTTGTTCTATGAACATCTGCTGGTTTATTAAAAAACCACCCCGTCCCTCCCAAAGGGAGGGGGTAGGGTGTTATTCTCCAATCATCTGCATTGCGGGCTCATCGCGCTGATAGAGTTGTCCGCCGCGCTGCTCAAATCTTTCGCCTAACTTCGTGAACTCGTCGGAAAGCTTGTCACCGTACTTCTTGTCGATGATGTCGGCCACTTCGATGCATTGCTGCATGACATAGAACTGCACCATGCAGTCCTGATGCGACTGTCCGAAGCGGTTGTCGTCGAGCGAGAGATACCAATTGAGGTATTGCTTGCTGTTTTTCCAAACGGCCTCGATGTCTTTCTTGGCCATGCCTTTGTTGCCCACGAGTGCGTAAGCCTTGGCAAAGGTAACGCCGCCGCTCATGTAGTTGACGGGAATGTTGTATGCGGGAAGCATCTTGTCGGCGTAGGCAAGCACCTTTGCAGCCTTGTCTTTCTGGTCTTCCTGAATGAGTTTCAGGGCCAGGTCGCCGAAGATTCGCTTGTGGGTGTAGCACATTCGCATGACCGTTTCATCAAGATAGATGCCCGGTTTGTCCAATCCGCCAAACTTGAATCGCGTCATCACGTTGTCGTAGGTGCGCTTGGTGTCGTAGTTCTTCGCACCCGGCACGGGTTGTCCGCCAATGTTGGTGGTGAAAGGCGTGATGCGGTTCACCAGTCCTTCCTGCACGAAGTTGTCGCCCAGGTTCATGTAGTTTTCCTCGCCCACGGTGAGAGCCACGTAGATGGGTCGCGTCCAGTTGCATTGCGAAATCATCTCCAGCATCATCAGGTCGCCCTTGTAGAGCGCGCTCTTGCCCTTGAGTGAAATCACCATGCGGTCGGGAATCGAGTCGGAGGCCATCATCATGCCGCTCTTGCGCACGGCTTCCTTGTCGATGGTCATGTAGAGCGTGTCGGTGGGAATGAGGTGCAGGTCCTTATTCTTGTTGCGCACCCAGTATTTCAGGATGTTCTTCAGTTCGAAAGGCTCGTCGCCGAAGTTGGCGCGTGCCTCCTCGGGATTCTCCTTGTAATACTGCAGCAGCTCGGCCTTGGCATTGGGCTCAATCTCCACAATCTCGTTGGTGCCCGAGCAGTAGTCGAGTCTTGGCCATGTGATGGGCACGCTGGGCGAGTCGTAAGCCGGTCGCCGCATCTGGTCGATGTACCAGTCGGTTTGCAAATAGCTCAGGTTGCACACGCGGGCATCGGTGCGCACACCCTCAACATCCTGGTTGTACCACAGGGGGAAGGTGTCGTTGTCGCCGTTGGTGAAGATAATGGGGTTGCCCTCCTGCTGGAGCGACATGAGGTAGTTCTGGCCAAAGTCGCGGCAGGTGTAGCGTCCGCTGCGGTCGTGGTCGTCCCATGTCTGGCTGGCCATTTGTATGGGCACGAGCAGGCATACAACGCCCACGGCTGCCGCCACGGCCACGTTGTTTGCCTTCAGCTTGCGCTCAATCAGGTCGATGATGGCCGCAACGCCCATACCGCACCAGATGGCGAAGGCGTAGAACGAGCCGGCGTAGGCGTAGTCGCGCTCACGCGGCTGAAGCGGTGTCTGGTTAAGATAGATCACGATGGCCAATCCCGTCATGAAGAACAGGAAGAACACCACCCAGAACTGGCGGATGCCCTTTTGTCCGCGGTAAGCCTGCCAGAACAGTCCGATGAGTCCAAGCAGCAACGGCAGACAGTAGAACACGTTGTGGCCCTTGTTCTCTTTCAGTTCGTCGGGCAGCATGTCCTGATTGCCCAGTCGCATGTTGTCGATGAATTTGAAGCCTGTGAGCCAGTTGCCGTGCTCCAGTTCGCCGTGGCCCTGAATGTCGTTCTGTCGTCCGGCGAAGTTCCACATGAAGTAGCGCCAGTACATGAAGTTGCATTGGTAGCTGAGGAAGAAGCGAATGTTCTCCCATTGTGCGGGAACCTTCACGTCAATCATCTCGCCGCAGCGGTCGTACTGCACGGTGTGGCCGTCAACGCCTCCCATCCAGCTTTCGTAGGCCTGGGTGCGGTCAGAGTCGTGCATACGTGGGAAGAGCATGTTCTGCGCATAAACGTAGTTGCGCTTCCTGCTCACCACAAAGTAGCTGTCCTTCTCGTCGGCCGAAGCTTTCTCCTTGCGCTTGTATTCGGGTGCGCCCTCTGTGAACACAGGGCGGCAGATGTTGCCGTCAATGTCGAGCTTCACCTGCGAGGTGTAAGCCTGGCCATAGAGCAGCGGGCGGTCGCCATACTGGTCGCGGCTCAGGTATTTGCCCAGGGTGAAGATGTCCTCGGGCGAGTTCTGGTCCATAGGCGGGTTTGCCGAGCTTCTGATTACAATCACAGCGTAGGTGCTGTAGCCAATCATCAGCATCAGCAGGCAGAGAAGCGTGGTGTTCTTGGCCCTTGCGGTGACGGCGGGCAGGCGCGGAATCCTTCCGCTGATGGCCATCCAAAGCACAGCCAAGACGACGATGCCGATAATAAACGCTTTCCATCCGTAGCCATAGAAAGGAATGCCGAGCATACCCACCGATGCAAGGAAGGCAATGTTCTGACGAGTGAGGCTCTTGTCCTGATAGGTTTCATAGATGGCCCATATCACCACGGCCACGAGCAGGAAGATATAGATAATCTCACCCGTGTTGAAAGGCATGCCAAGCGTGTTGACAAAGAACAGCTCAAACCATCCGCCCACGGTGATGATGCCCGGCACCACGCCATACAGAATGGCTGCCACCAGCACAAACGAGATGCCCAGCGCAATGAGCGAGCCTTTCAAGTCGGCATTGGGGAAACGCTTGTAGTAATACACCAGCACAATGGCAGGCACGCAGAGCAGGTTCAACAGGTGAACGCCAATCGAGAGGCCCGTCATATACATGATGAGCACCAGCCAGCGGTCGCTGTGGGGCTCATCGGCATGGTCCTCCCATTTCAGGATGAGCCAGAACACCGCCGCCGTGAAGGCCGATGAATAGGCATACACCTCGCCCTCGACAGCCGAGAACCAGAACGTGTCGCTGAACGTATATATCAGCGCGCCCACCAGTCCGCTTGCCTCAATGGCGATGAGTTTCTGCGTTGTCAGCTCGTCCCACGAGTCAATGAGCAGTTTGCGCGTCAGGTGCGTGATACTCCAGAACAGGAACAGGATGCAGGCCGCCGACAGCAGCGCGCTCATCACGTTCACCATCAGCGCCACCTTCGACGCATCGCCCGTCAGCTGCGTAAACAAGTTCGCCGTGAGCATGAAGAAAGGCGCACCCGGCGGGTGGCCCACCTCAAGTTTGTAACCCGTGGTGATAAACTCCGGACAGTCCCAAAAACTTGCCGTCGGCTCGATGGTTGAGCAATACACGAAAGCCGCGACGGCAAACGCCAGCCAGCCCATGATATTGTCAACAAGTCTGTACTTTTTCATTGATATGTCTGAATGAGTGTTGATTGTTCTCAAATATTCTGCAAAGATAATGCAAAATGAACGTCTATTCACCTATTTATTATATTTTAACGCAATCTTTAGCGTTTGCGTCGCCCCAACGCCCTGCCGCGCTGCCCGCGCCGCATTCTGCTTACGCCAGGAATACCGATGCCAAAACAACGTTTCGCTTTACAATGAAATTTTCTAGAGAATTCATGCGTAAAGCAATGCTTTGTTGTGCTAAACTGAACCTTTGCGAAAATAAACCTGTACCTGTTGGATGAATTAGATTTGCAAAACATTTATGCTAAAAAAGTTGCACATATCATTGATTTTTAGTAACTTAGTGGTGTCCAAGCAACTAAGTACCATTATCGTAGATATGCACAACTTCGTTACAAAGTTCGGAAA
>JAFZSR010000124.1 GCA_017619275.1 Prevotella sp.
AAGGGTCAAGATGCCACAGAACCATGAGGTATACACCAAAACGCTCTTCCTCTCGGAGCAGCAAACCGCTATCAAACCCCTATTCGACCTGGCTAATCTGGGGGTGGAGTAAGCTGGGTGAATCGTAGACGAAGTCAGGAAGTACAAGCCCATCGTGGTGGAGTAATCGCCATCACCTCAAAAGCAAACGGAGCACACTTCCTCGGTGTGCTCCGTTTCTATTTTGTCCCAAGCTAGACAGACTAGATAGACTAGAAAAACTAGACAGGCTAGAATAGCTTCGTCAACGTTTTACATTCTTCGTGGCGCGGATGAAGTAGCAGATGAGCAGTACGTAAGCGGCCAAGGCTGCCAGCTCCGACAGCGGATTGGCCATCCATTCCTCGCTGATGAAGTTCAGTCCGCCGAAGCGCATCAGGGCGCTCACCACGCCCATGAGGGCGCCGCCAGCGATGAAACCACTGGCGATGAGCGTGCCGCGCTCGCCACGAGCGTCGTTCACGGCCTTGTCCTTCGAGCGGGTGGTGACGAACCAGTTGATGAGGCCACCCACCACGAGCGGCGTGTTCAGCTCCAAGGGGATGAACATACCGAGGGCGACAGCCAGGGCGGGCATGCCACAGAAGTTGATGATGAGGGCGATGACGGCTCCGATGCCATAGAGCAGCCAGGGTGCTCCCTGTCCACTCATCACGGGGTCGATAACAGCGGCCATGGCGTTGGCCTGCGGGGCGGCTAACTGTCCGGTGGTGAAGCCGTAGGTCTCGTTGAGCAGCATGATGACACCGCCAACGGTGGCGGCAGAGACGAGCGTGCCCAGGAACTTCCACGATTCCTGCTTACGGGGCGTGGAACCCAGCCAGTAGCCAATCTTCAGGTCGGTGATGAAGGCGCCCGCCATGGAGAGCGCCGTGCAAACCACGCCGCCCATGATGAGTGCGGCCACCATGCCGCTGGTACCCTTCAGGCCTACGGCCGAGAGCACCACGGAAGCCAGGATGAGCGTCATCAGCGTCATGCCGCTCACGGGGTTGCTGCCCACGATGGCGATGGCGTTGGCAGCCACGGTGGTGAAGAGGAAGGCGATGAACGTCACCAGCAGGATGGCCACCACGGCAAACCAGATATTCTGCATCACACCCAGCCAGAAGAAGAGGAAAGTCACCAGCAAGGCGGTCATCGACGCAATGGCGATGAACTTGAACGAGAGGTCGCGCTGCGTGCGCTGCACGGCCTGGCCCGCTGCGCCACCCTTCAGCTCGCGTCCTGCCAGCGAGACGGCGCTCTTGATGATGCCCCACGACTTCACGATGCCGATGATGCCAGCCATGGCGATGCCACCGATGCCTATCGAACGGGCATAAGTGCGGAAGATGACTTCGGGCGACATCTCGCCCACGGTTTGCGTCACGGTGACGCCGCCAATGTTGAGCACGGTGTCGTGGAAAAGCAGACTCATGCCGGGCACGATGAGCCACCACACGGCCAGCGAGCCCAAGCAGATAAACAACGCATATTTCAGTCCAATAATGTAGCCCAAGCCCAGCACGGCGGCTCCAGTGTTCACCTTAAACACCAGCTTGGCCTTCTCGGCCAGGGTCTCGCCAAAGCCCACCATGCGCGTTGTCACCACCTCGTTCCACCAGCCGAAAGTAGCCACGATGAAATCGTAGAGACCGCCGATGAGTCCGGCTATGATAAGGGGTTTCGCTTGGTCGCCTCCTTTCGCTCCGCTCACCAGCACCTGCGTGGTGGCTGTGGCTTCGGGGAAGGGATATTTGCCGTGCATGTCCTTCACGAAATACTTGCGGAAGGGGATGAGGAAAAGGATGCCAAGGATGCCGCCAAGGGCCGAGGCCATGAACACCTGGAGGAACGACGCCGACATCTCGGTGCCGTACTTGGCTTGCAGGATATAGATGGCGGGCAGGGTGAAGATGGCGCCAGCCACCACGGCTCCGCTGCACGCGCCGATGCTCTGTATGATGACGTTCTCGCCCAGCGCCTTGCTTCGCTTGGCGGCCGTGCTCACGCCCACGGCGATGATGGCGATGGGGATGGCGGCCTCGAACACCTGGCCCACCTTCAGCCCCAGATAGGCTGCGGCAGCCGAGAAGAGCATGGCCATGAGCACACCCCACGTCACCGACCACGAGTTCACTTCGGGATACTGGCCGCGCGGCGACATCAGCGGCTCGTATTCTTCTCCGTCCTTCAGCTCACGGAACGCATTCTCCGGCAGCTGGGTTTTGATTTCTTCCATCGCTTATTGCTTTTTGGGAAATAACACAAACGTTTTCTTAGGCTGGTCGGCATCCAGTTGCTCCAAGGCTCCGGTGAGGGCGTTCAAACGAAGGCGCGTGGTGTAGCGCTTGTTGAACAGACTGCCGCTGAGCAGCAGTGTGCGGCCAAACTGCGAGGCGGGCGACTCCAGCTCAAGAAGAGGATTGATGCCCTCAAGGATGGTCACACGCATACGGCCTGGCACGTTCACGTAGATGCCCGACTCGGTCTTCGGCTTCGCCTTCTTGGCCACGGGCTCTTCGGGCGGCAACTGGCTGATGTCGTCTATCGTAATATAGTAAGGAGCCCCCGACAGGTCGTCGGGTTCCACCAGTCCGCGCTGCTGCGACAGGCGGAACAGCACCTGACGCCCTAATTGCGGCTCATACCACAGGATGTGCTCGGTGGTGTCGCGGCGGGTGACGCCTACGAACATCGAGGTGAGCGAGCGGTCGTTGGCATCCAGCTCGTCGAGCATGATTTGCATCTGCCGCCCGTCGTGGGGCATGAAATCGGCCTGACCCTTGATGAGGAGCGAGCGGTTTTCGCGCAGGTCGTAGATTTCGCTGGCAGTGAGCTCGGCCATCTTTGCAATGCTGCTACATGAGAGGATTTCCTCGCTCATCAGTTGCCGAGGGTCTTTCATTGCCTGTTGCGGGGCGGGAACGAAGAAGGGAGGCATGGCCACATCGTCGACATCGTCCACGTTCAGTCCCAGCAGTCGTCCATCTTCCGAAAGCATCATACGCGAGGCCACCGTGAGGGGATTGAAACGCACGGCATAGACCTTCGACGAATCGGGCATGGGACAGGGCGTCACCATCACGTCGGTTACGCGATAGCTCTGCTGCGGCTCTTGGCTCACCCCAGCCACGCGCAGATAACGTTGAGCGTAGGGAGCAAAGTCGCCAGGCTGATAGGTGGTCTTCTCCACCAGCACGCTAATGCGCAGAGCCGTCTTGGGCAGATAGTACACGGCACCCTCAGCCGTCTGTCCCGGCTTATACTGGCTCAACTGCGTCTGCGCCCCAGCGCCAACGCTAAATAAAAGACAAATAAATGAAAATACCAGCTTATAGTTCATAGTTTATAGTTCTTGGTTCGATATTCAATGTTCAACGTTTACCGTTCAACGTCAGGAACGCTTTTGGCAGATATTGGATGATGTCGCTGGCCATCAGACTTTCCTGTCCCAGCTCTTGGGCAGCCAGGTCGCCCGCCAATCCATGCAGACACACGCCAATCATGCAAGCCTCGCGCTGCTGATAGCCTCGTGCCAACAGCCCCAGCAGGATGCCAGTGAGCACATCGCCGCTGCCAGCGGTGGCCATACCGGGATTGCCCGTGGTGTTGAAGGCGATGTGCCCCTCGGGCGTGCATATTGCCGTGTAACGTCCTTTCAGGATGACATATCCATGCAGCCTTTCGGCCAGCATGCGCGCCTTCGACAGTCGCTCGTAGCTGTCGGTGCACTGCCCTTCCATGCGCTCCAGCTCCTTGGCGTGGGGCGTGAGGATGATGCCTTTTGGCAACTGCTGCATCCAGGCATGCTTGGCAGCCAAGATGTTCAGCGCGTCGGCATCGGCCACCACGGGGCACTGGGCGCGGCGCAACTGGGCAATCATGGCGATGCCCGTCTGTTCGCTGGTGCCCAACCCGGGACCGATGGCCATGGCTTGGAAATTATCGGTGGGAACGGCCTCGCTGAAGATGGTTTCTTCGCGGTCGGTATGTATCACCGCCTCGGGGATGGCTGTCTGCAGGATAGCCATGTTGCGGCGTGGCGTGTGCACCGTCAGCTTTCCGGCTCCAGCGCGCAAACAGGCCCGAGCCGACAGCAAGGCTGCTCCAGCCATGCCATAGCTGCCCGCCACCAGCAGGGCGTGCCCCATCATGCCCTTATGGGCGAAGGGGTCGCGGGACCGCAGCAGGGGCTGCACGTCGTCGATGCCATAAAGCGTATAGGGAGCGTCAATCTTCTCTATGCCTTCTTCGCTCAGTCCGATATCGAGCACCTGCACTTCGCCCACGAACTGCTGATGCTCGGCAAAGAGGAAGCTCAACTTCTGCTGCCCCAGCGTGAGCGTGAGCGTAGCCCGAATAATGTTGGCTCGTACATTGTAGCCGTTGTCCTCGGTCATCAGTCCCGATGGGACATCGATGCTCACAACCTCGGCTTTCGAATTGTTGATGTATTTCACCAGCGAAGCGAAACCGCCAGCCAGCGGTTTGTTCAGCCCCGAGCCGAAAAGCCCGTCGACGACAAGCATGCCGCGCTCAAGCTGCGGCGGGTCGAACTCCTGTGTCACCTCGGTGAGCAGGGGCCGTCCTTTCTTCGTCACCAGTCGCTGCTTGTTCTCGGAACAATCGGCCGAGAGCTTGCCGCTGATATTGAAGAGGAACGTCTGCACCTGATAGCCCTGATCGCTGAGCATACGAGCCACGGCCAGTGCATCGCCGCCATTGTTGCCGGGACCGGCAAACACCACCACGGGCACGCTCTTGTCCCAGCGGTCGGTGATGGCCATGGTGATTTCGTGCGCAGCACGCTCCATCAAATCGATCGACTTGATGGGTTCATGCTCGATGGTGTAGTTATCTAAATCGTGTATCTGAGCGGCGGTGAATATTTTCATAGGCAGTAGTTCAATATTTTGAGGTTATCCGAAGAACTCGCCGTCGCCTCGCTGCTGGTCGTAGCTGGAACCATCGAAGCAATGGGTACACACATAGTCCTTGGGTAGTCCTATCGATGCCACGAGGTCTTCCAGTCGGGCAAACTTCAGCGAGGTAAGCCCCAGGCGGTGTGCGATCTCATCCACCAACCGTTGGTATTGCGGCGTGCCCGCCTGGGCATATTTGTCGAGATTGGTGTGGTCGTCGCCTTCGAAGTCGCGGATAATCTGGCGTGCAATCAGTTCCAGGTCGGTTTTTGAATTGGTGAAGCCAATGAAGGGGCAGCCATAGACAAGGGGCGGACAACTGATGCGGACGTGCACCTCGCGTGCTCCGTTTTGTACGAACTCGCGCACATTGTCGCGCAACTGCGTGCCACGCACAATGCTGTCGTCGCAGAACACCACGCGTTGCCCGCGCAGCAGCGCTTCGTTGGGGATGAGTTTCATCTTGGCCACCAGGCGGCGCCTGCTTTGGTCACTGGGTGTGAACGAGCGGGGCCACGTTGGGGTGTATTTCAGCACGGCACGCTTATAAGGGATGCCGCTGCCCTCGGAATAGCCCATGGCCATGCCCACGCCACTGTCGGGGATGCCGCACACCAGGTCGGCCTCCACATCATCGCGCTCGCCCATCAACTTACCATTGCGCTCGCGCACGTCTTCGGCATTGATGCCCTCATAGCACGAGGCAGGGAATCCGTAGTAGACCCAAAGGAACGAGCATATCTGGCAGCGCTTGAAGGCGGGCTGCAACACTTCTATCGAATCGGCGCGCAGACGCACAATCTCGCCCGGACCCACATCGCGCACGGCCTTATAGTCCAGATTGGGGAAGCTGGTGCTCTCGCTGCTGGCAGCGTAGGCCTTCACACAATCGTCGGTGCCGATTGGCGACAGGCGGTGCACCTCCTTGCGCCCGATGACGATGGGTGTGCGTCCCAGGAAGTCGCGGGCGGCGATGATGCCGTCTTCGGTCAGGATGAGCATCGAGCACGAGCCCTTAATGCGCTGATAAACCATGTTGATGCCATCCACAAAGGTGCTGCCCATGTTGATGAGCAGTGCCACCAACTCGGTCTGGTTCAGCTTGTTGGCGCTCTGCTCGCTCAGGTGCATGCGCTGCGCCAGCAGCTCGTCGGCAATCTCACGAAGGTTATTGATTTTGGCCACCGTCACCACGGCATAGCGCCCCAAGTGCGAATTGATGATGATGGGTTGAGGGTCTGTATCGCTGATGATGCCCAGTCCTTGGTTGCCTTTGAATTCGTGCAGTTCGTCCTCAAACTTCGAGCGGAAATAGTCGCGCTCAAGCGAGTGGATGCTGCGGCTGAAGCCCTTTTCGGGGTCAAAGGTGACCATACCTGCGCGGTGTGTTCCAAGATGTGAGTTGTAATCGGTTCCGTAAAACAAGTCGTTTACGCAATCGCGAGTGCTGATGGTTCCGAAAAAGCCGCCCATGATGTGTCCTGTTTCTGATATGTGCGTGCAAAGGTACAAAAAAAACGGAAAAAGTCTTGTCTTTTTCAATTATTTCTTCGTATCTTTGCAAAAACTTATTATAAAGCAATTCTATGACCTCAAAAAATCTATTCCAAAAGCTTGTGCTGGCAGCCTTTATGCTCATAGCTCCCGCTGTCGTGCACGCCGCCGACCTGAAGCCCGGCTCGTTCACCGTTGGCGACAAAACTTTCATGCTTAATGGCCAGCCCTTCATCGTGAAGGCGGCCGAAGTGCACTACCCCCGCATCCCGCGTCCCTACTGGGAGCACCGCATCAAGATGTGCAAGGCGCTCGGCATGAACGCCGTGTGTATCTACATCTTCTGGAACATCCACGAGCAGAGCGAGGGACAGTTCAATTTTTCCGACAACAACGACGTGGCCGAGTTCTGCCGTCTGGCCCAAAAGAATGGCATGTACGTCATCGTGCGCCCCGGCCCCTACGTCTGCGCCGAGTGGGAGATGGGCGGTCTGCCCTGGTGGCTATTAAAGAAAAAGGACATACGCCTGCGCGAGCGCGATCCTTATTTTATGGAACGCGTAAAGATCTTCGAGGAGAAGGTGGGCGAGCAGCTCCGTCCGCTGACCATCCAGAATGGTGGCCCCATCATCATGATTCAGGTGGAGAACGAGTATGGCAGCTATGGAGAGGACAAGCCCTACATCAGGGAGATTCGCGACTGCCTGCGCGGCATCTACGGCAAGGAGGTCGCGCTCTTCCAGTGCGACTGGTCGAGCAATTTTGAGAAGAACGGCCTCGACGACCTTGTGTGGACGATGAACTTTGGCACGGGTGCCAACATCGACCAGCAGTTCCGCCGCCTCGGCGAACTACGCCCCAATGCCCCGAAGATGTGCTCGGAGTTCTGGAGCGGCTGGTTCGACAAGTGGGGCGCCCAGCACGAGACGCGCCCAGCCAAGGACATGGTCGACGGCATGGACGAAATGCTCTCGAAGGGCATCAGCTTCTCGCTCTATATGACACACGGCGGCACCAGCTTCGGCCACTGGGCCGGCGCCAACAGCCCCGGCTTCGCCCCCGACGTCACCTCTTATGATTATGATGCGCCCATCAACGAGTATGGACAGGCTACCCCGAAGTTCTGGGAGCTGCGCAAGATGATGGAGAAATATAACGACGGCAAGAAAATGTCTGCCGTTCCCAAGGCTCCCATGCCTATCATCACCGTGCCTAAGTTCGAGCTGACGGAGTTTGCGCCATTCTATCGTAATCAGCACCTGATTCCCAGTGTCGCTCCGATGACCTTCGAAGAGATGGATCTGGGTTGGGGCATGACCTATTATGTGACCGCACTTCCCGAGGTTCCCGTGCAAAGCGTACTCACGCTGGAAGCTCACGACTATGCCCAAGTGTTCATCGACGATAAGTATATCGGAAAGATTGACCGCGTGAAGAACGAAAAGACGCTCACGCTGCCTGCCATCAAAAAGGGGCAGAGACTAGCCATCCTCGTAGAAGCAATGGGCCGTATCAACTTCGGTCGGGCCATTAAGGATTTCAAAGGTATTGTTGGCGATGTCATCATCAACGCAGAAATTGACGACAACGAGGTTACCTGGAACCTTAAAAAGTGGACCATGACTCCTATCTCCGATGACTATGGAAGGGCCGTAAAGGCATTCGACGCCAACAAAATTGAGCGTCCGCTCAGCGACGGTTTTGCCAAGCGTGAGAATGGGCGCGGTTACTATCGCGGCTACTTCAACCTGAAGAAGGTGGGCGACACATTCCTGAACTTCGAGACGTGGGGCAAGGGACAAGTCTACGTGAACGGCCACGCCATGGGCCGCATCTGGAGCATCGGCCCGCAGCAGACGCTCTACATCCCAGGCTGCTGGCTGAAGAAGGGCAAGAACGAAATCATCGTCCTCGATGTCGTTGGCCCGAAGGAGGCTGTTGTCTGGGGCCAGGCCGAGCCTGAGCTGAACAAGCTGCAGCTGGAAAAGAGCAACAAGCACAACAACATCGGCGACAAGCCCGACCTGAACTCTGCCACACCCGTTGGCACCTTCACCGCCAAGGCTGGCAACGGTTGGCAAACCTTCTCCTTCAGTCCTTCCAAGGGTCGTTATCTGGCCATCGAGGTGCTCAGCACCCAGAAGGATGGCGACCGTGCCGCCATTGCCGAACTCTACTTGCAAAACAACGCCAAGCGCCTGAGCCGCGAGCCGTGGACCACCAAATATGCCAACAGCGAGGAGGAGAACGGCAACCACACTGGCGACAAGGTCTTCGACCTGCAGGAGAGCACCTACTGGCAAACGGAGCGCGGCGCCTCGACTCCCCACTTGCTGGTGATCGACCTGGGCTCGGTGCAGACCGTGAGCGCCCTAGAATACTTGCCACGAGCCGAGCAGGGCGCACCCGGCTCGCTCAAAAACTTCAAGGTCTTCCTCTATTAAGAGGACTTCTCTTCGCGCAGCCCTTCCCCTTGATGTTAGGGGAAGGGCTGCACGCTTTTTTTGCCATTTTAGACACGCCTGATAATCAACTATTTACTAGGGGCGAAAAAATCTCGTATGAGATTTTTTCAAAAGTCGTTACCAAATTTCAAAAAAGCGTTACCAAAATTTCGTAAGTCGGCACCATGTTTTTTTGAGCATATCTTTTATGATTATCCTCAATCACCCGATAGCGCCCCAAAAGGGCAATAATTCGCTAGCCCATAGCCCATGGTCGGGTGAGCCGCATATTTGCGGCTACTGTCTTCAGTCGGGCATTGACCGGAGCTATATGCCTTTTGGCCTTGCAGGCCTTCTGTCGGACACATGCGGAAATTCATAATCTTTTTTCTTCCCACCAAAAGATTTTTTCAGAAAATTTTTGTCATTTCGAAAGAAATGAGTAATTTTGCAGACCTAAGCTCTGGCAGAAGAAGCTTCTGCTATGCAACAGAAAAACTATACAATCCAAAACCATCTAATAAACTATTATGAAACTTCCTCTACGACTCATGCTACTCACGGTAGCACTGATGCTGTTCACATTCAGCGCAAGGGCTGGCAGCATCACCGAAGAACAAGCCAGGGCAAAAGCCTGGAATTTCCTGCAAACGCGACATCCATCGCCTGTTGGCAAGCGCCTTGCTGCGGCACGCACGCCAAACCTGCGAGCAACCACAGGCCCCACCAATCCTGGGACACCGTCGCCGCTCTATGTGTTCAATGTGGGTGAGAACGACGGCTTTGTCATCGTTGCTGGCGACGACCGCGTTCGCTCCATCTTGGGCTATGCCGACAGCGGTTCCTTCGATGCCGACCTCGTGCCCGCAGCACTCAACGAGATTCTGGCCATCTATGCCCACCAGATTGACATGGCCGTGAATAGCGGTCTTACCGCTCCGACCGCATGGGCACAACACCGCGTCAGCGGAACCGTGGCCGACGTCGCTCCCCTGCTCTCCACTATCTGGGACCAGGGCGACCCCTACAATGCCTACTGCCCCACGCTCAACGACCAGACGGCACTCACTGGCTGTGTGGCCACAGCCATGGCACAGATAGCCAACTACTATAAATACCCCACCGGCCAGGTTCCCAGCCTCGCTGCCTACACATCGGCCACCAACAAAATAAATGTGTCGGCCTGGGGAGCCACCACTTTCGACTGGGACAACATGCTCCCGAACTATTCTGGTTCCTACACCAATGCGCAGAAGACTGCCGTAGCCACTCTGATGCGTTACTGCGGCCAAGCAGCACAGATGGACTACGGCTTCACCTCTGGAGCCTACAACGGCGACGCCCTTTACGCCTTCAAAGAGAAGCTGGGCTACAATGCTTACGCCGATTTCCGCAGTGCCGCCGACTATAGCACCGACGGATGGGAGGACATTATATATAATGAGGTAAGCGCGGGACGACCCGTCTATTACTCCGCCCTCAACGGCGACGTGGGCTGCGACGTGGATGGCCATGCTTTCGTCATCGACGGCTACCGAGCCGACGGCAACTACTTCCACGTGAACTGGGGCTGGGGTGGCGCTTGCAATGGCTACTTCAACCTCTTCGCCCTCGACGCCAATGCTCCCGAGAGTGCACCCACCGAGACTGGCTGGCACTACCAAATGCTGGCCATCATCGGCCTGACGCCCAACACTGGCGCACTCATACAGGATGCCAACGGCAACTGGCTCATCAGCAGCACCGACGACTGGAACGAACTATCCACGAACCTTGAAGCCTACAACGGAGGCTCCTTCAAACTCACCAAGAACATCAGCGTCACCACGATGGTGGGAACAGAATGGATGCCCTTCAGCGGGACCTTCGACGGACAGGGACATGTGCTGAACGTCAACATTGAGAGTAACGGATGGGGTGCAGCACCTTTCAACTTCGTTACGGAAGGCACAACCATCAAGAACCTGAAGACCCAGGGAACCGTTACTTGCTCCGTACTTCATGCTTCGGGCTTGATAGGAGGTCCAGCGAACGATGACGAATTTCCGCTTGCCATCATCAATTGCGAAGTGGCAGTGCAGGTTAATGGAAGCATACACGCAGGAGGCTTCATCGGACATGCCATGAACATGAACCCCACATTCACCGATTGCATCTTCTCTGGCAGTATCAACGGATGCAACTACCATGGCTGCTTCGTTGGCTGGAAAGAATGGGATAGTTATCCTGTTTATGTCAATTGTCTTTCCATACCCACATACATTGAGGGAGAATCATCTTATGACTTCTCACACCCCGGCATGGGCGAAGAAAATCAAGCCACCCTCACCAACTGCTATTTCAACAACGCTGCCGGGTTCAACTTCCCACAAGGAACAGAAGCCACGCCGGCACAACTTGCCAACGGCTTTGTGGCCCATGCCCTTCAGCATGGCTCACGCCAATGGACCACAAATCAGGTGTGGGGCCAGCAGATTGGCACCGATGCCATGCCGGTGCTCACCAACGACGCCAGCAAGATGGTGTATAAGGTATCGTTCTCCTTGTATGGCCAAGTGGTGAAGACCGTTTTCACCAATGGCACTCTCGGCGACGCCATGCCAACTGCTGAAGAGTTTGGACTGACCAACGCCGTCTTCACCTATAATGGCTCGCCCTTCACTGGCACTACACCCATCAGCAACGACATCACCGTCATCGTGACAGGAACAGCAACCTATACGCTGACGCTCAACTCACCAGCACATGGCACCATCACCGTCAACAACAACGTCTGCATACCTGGCACACTGAAGAAAATCACAGCCTTCCCAAACAGCGGCTACGTGGTGAGTACCATCAAGGTGACCGATACCAACAACAAAGCACTTCCGATAACGCAGGTCAGCAACAATGCCAGCGAGTATGTGTTCGTATTCCCCAAGTCGAGTGTCACTGTGACAGCACAATTCACGGCAGAAGCAGCCGAGGACACACGCTTCATCAATGGAGGACTGACGTTGCCCATGGGTAACGACCAGCCATGGACGGCCGACACCTGGACCATTTGGAGCAATGAATACCAGCCTACCCTTGGTACACCGCCCGCCGACGCGCTGGGACACCAGTGGTATGAGGAGAACTATATGCTGACCAACAGTGACGATGATATGCAGCCCAACGGACGCCCCATTATATGGGAGAACCATACGGCCCCCTTCGGTAGAGATCGCAACTACGACTACAACAAAGCCTGTGGCGGAGATGGCGGACCCACCAATTTCTATTTCCGACGCATCTTCACCTTCAACACAGAGACTGTACCGGAGAAACTCTTCCTGACGTGCAACTTCGACGACGCGCCAGTACAATTATTTATCAACGGCACATTAGTATATAACGACCAACGCCAAAACGCGGACAGCTATTGCAAGGAACTGACACCCGCACAAATGGCGCTCATACATACTGACGGCACACCCAACGTGCTGGCGGCACGTGGCTCACAAGGCGGCGGCGACTACTATCTTGACTGCGGACTCTACGATCCCACGGCCCTCAGCTATGAGGTGACGAGCCAAAATACTGTCCGAGTGCTACCCAACCACTTCTTTACGGGCGATATCGTCATACCTGAGACGGTGACCTACAACGGTGTGACCTACACCGTAACGGAATTGCCCGACGAAGTCACCAACGATTGCCCCTACATGACCTCCATGAGCATCCCCCGCACGATAACCAGCTTGGGTACCGAGGTGTTTGGTAACGACAACAGCCTTCAGTATGTAAAGAGCTATATTCCCATCTATCAAATCTATTCGGAGAATGTCCTGATAGCTGCGCCTTTGGAGGCTACCGAGTTTGAGGTAGCTGAGGGTTGTCAAAGGATATGGAACAACGCCTTTAAATTCACCGATAAGCTGCAGACACTCACCCTGCCGCGCTCGCTGGCCGAAATCTGCGAGAAAGTCTTCGTGGGCTGCACCGCCCTCAAGGATATTTATTCGTATGCCCTCCCCGTGCCCCAAACTGAGGGGAACGCCTTTGAAGGCATCGACAAGTCGAAGATTACCGTCCATGTTTATGCCTCTGCCCTCGACAGCTACAAAGAGTCATGGGGCGAGGAGTTCCAGTATGTCACCATGCCCGACCCACAGCCCGTTACTCTCACCATCAACGTGGCAGAAAGCGGCACGCTCCGCTCGCTCATCGAGAATGCCGCGGCTCAAACGAGTAGCACCATTTACGACGTGGTGGGCATCACCGTCACTGGCACCATCAACCAGGACGACCTGTCGACACTCTCACAGATGTGTACCGGCATATACCGCCTCGCCGCCATCGACCTCAGCGGAGCTTCCATCGATGACAATTACATTGGCTATGGTAGGTTCCGCGACCGAGAGAAACTCACTTCTATCATCCTTCCCGAAACGTTGGAGTACATCGATGAAAGTGCCTTCGACGGCTGTATTGGCCTGACCGCTATACACATTCCGGCCTCAGTGGTGCGTATGCACTCCTACGTTTTCGACAACTGTCCCAGCCTTGTCACCGTGACCGGTTGCGAGGGATTGACTGACCCCTACGCATGGGAGGATTGGTACGTATTCGGCTGGAAGCCCAACATCGAAGGCGATGTATTTGGCGGCACCACCTTCCTCTCTTTAGACAAGGATGCCACCGGCGAATATGAGGTACCGGCGGGCATCAAGGTCATCGTGGGCGGTGCTATGCACGAACGCAACATCACTTCCGTCATCATCCCCGCCTCGGTCACCGACTTGGGCAACGACGTGTTCCGTGGCTGCCATCAACTGAAAGACTTCTTCGTCTATGCCGCCACACCGCCCGTCTGCCACGAAGGCTCCATGGAGTACGACTACGACAAGAGCCAAGCTACGCTCCATGTGCCCGCCGCGGCAGTGGAAGACTACCAGAACGCCGAAGAGTGGTGCGAGTTCGGACAGATTGTGGCTATGGCCAGCTACGAACTGACGGTCAACGTGACGACGCCCGGCACCTTCGCCACGGCACTCGCCGCAGCCATGACCGACGCCAATATCACCACCGTGCAGGCCATCTCGAAGCTCACAGTAACAGGTACTCTCAACGATGCCGACAAAGAAGAACTGGCCACCATCGGCACGGAGAATGCCTTCATCGATATCCGCTCGGCCTATACCATCACGAGCGGCAGCCAGCTTATAGCCGTGGCTACCAGCGCTACCAGCCTTGAGTTTGACAACAGCCTCAGCACCATCCATAAATTTGCTTTTGCTGGATGTTCGCTGCTGACCGACATCATCTTTACCAACAACTTGATAGTGCCCTCGCTGCCCGCCAATGCCTTTGGCGACGAAGACAAGACGAAAGTTACACTCCATGTGTACAAGTCTTATCTAGAGCGTTTCCAGAGAGTATGGGGCGATGAATTCACCTACGTCACCATGGCCGACCCAGATAACCTTGTGCTACTCTTCACCGGCGAGCCACTCTATCTCTACAACGTTGATGCCGGACTCTATTTCTGCGCCGGCAACAGTTACGGCACGCAGGCTTCGCTGAGTGCCGACCCAATGGAGGTGACGCTTGAGGCAGCTCCCGGCGACAGCTATATCATCAAGACCCTCGGTGGCAGCGACGAGTTGTTTATGGAGGGCAACACCTGCTATGTAGATCGTAGCGGACGCAACTTCGACTACTACTGGGAGTTTTTGCCACAGAATGACGGCACCTTCCTCATCCGCATGGCAGCTAGCAACACCCTCGGTGCTACGCCACAGAACTATCCCGACAAGTACTTCGGACGCAACGACCTGGGTGGAACTTGGCTCACGCACATGGTTGACATCAACGACGCCAACGCGCAGATACGCTGGCAGATTGTCTATCTCAACGAAATTCAAAACATTGAATTGGCTGAGGCCGACTATGCCGCCCTCTGCGCCATCAGCGAGACGCTGGGCGGCGACGAGTGGACTAAGAAGTGGGACACCACTACACGAAAAGTGTCGAAGAACGCCTGGAGCGGCGTGGCCGTCAACGACGATGGTCATGTCACAGCCATCAACCTGGACAGCAACAACCTCAGCGGCGACATCAGCACGCTAACGCTCTACGGACTCACGGCATTGAAGAGCTTGAACCTGAGCAACAACGCACTGACGGGCAACATCGAGCCCCTCGTGGCATCGTTGCCCGCAGGATGCAAGCTCAACGTGGAGGGACAAGACCTTGGCCACGTGGGCGAGTTCACGCTCTACGAGCTGTGCCGCTACGGCGGACTACCCAGCATAGCCTATTGGCAGAGCGCGAACGCCATGCTGGCACAGACGCTCATCGGCGTGAACGGCGTATGCCAGTTCTACCACGAGGGCACCAACGGAGGCCACTACTGGGACTGCTATATTTATTCCGACGGGAACACAACGAACAACTTCAAGTTCTACTGGCCGTCGCCAGTCACAGTAAGATGTCTCCAACCCCACCGCTTCACCTTCACCTACCGCTATGACATGGGCGACGCCAACATGGACGACAAGCTCGACCTGCTCGACCTGCAGACCACGCTCAACTATTCGAATGGCCAGCAGTGGGGACTCTTCAACCACTATGCCGCCGACACCTACGGACCTGACGACGACATCAACGTGCAGGACATCGTTTCGACGGTAAACATCCTGCTGGCACAAGAGGAATCGGCAGGAGCGCGGTCGCTACAAATCGTAAATCGCCAATCCATCGAGGCTTGCGTGAGTGTGGAGAATGGTGAGCTTGTGCTCTACACCACCCATCCGGTGGCAGCTCTTGACCTGCGCCTGACAGGCATCCAGCCCGGTAGCATCCACTGGAACGTCGAAGGCCTGGGCTTCTCCACCGCCTCGACAAGCCAAGCCAGCGGCACACACGCTATCGTCTACTCGCTGCAACCGCGCGAACTGGATGAAGGCCGCACCGTGCTGGCCACCTTCGACGCTCACCTCGCTCCATGCCTCACAGCCGCCGTGCTCAGCAACAGCAAGGCCCAGCCTATCAGCGTAGGCTGCAACGTGCCCACAGGCATCAACGACAATAACCGTGAAACAATAACCAACAACCATTATTTCGACCTGCAGGGAAGAAGCGTCATGCATCCGCAGAAGGGCCTGTACATTGAGAATGGCAAAAAGGTTGTGATAAAGTAAAAATTGAAAATACAAAATGAAATATCGTATGAAAAAGACATTATTGATGTTCGTGGCGCTGCTGCTCCCTGCCCTGGGAGCACTGGCCCAAAACACCATCACGATAGGCAAGGCCGAGATGGAGTATCTGTCCCTGGGGCAGACGGTGAGCCTGCCCGTGACCATGGACAATGCCGATGACATCGTGGCCGTTGAACTAATGGTGAAGCTGCCGCGGGGTGGCAGCCTCAACGCTGACGGTTGCCAGATGGTCGCCGCCCGCGCCGACGGCCACCAAATGAGCGCTGTCTGCATCGACGGAAACAATAATATATATAAGGTGACGGCCTTCTCGGCACAAAACCGACCTTTCAAAGGCAACAGCGGCCAGCTGATGACCCTCGACGTAGTGACCTCATCCGAATGGATAGACGGCCGCACCTACGCAGTCACCGTTAGCAAAGCCCTGCTCTGCAAGAGCAATGGCGACAACGTGTGCACTGGATATACCAACGGAAGCATCATCATTCCCAACACGCCTCATGCCAACATCACGTTCGATGTCACCGGCATCGTCACCACTGTGAAGAAGGGCACTGAGGGCATCTACAACCTGCAAATCACCAACACGGGTACGACCAGCACGGGTACCATCACCATGCAGCTGCCCGAGTGGATGAGCCTGCAGGGTGCACTCATGCCCATTGCGGCCGGCGAGACTGCCACCGCCGTTATCGCTATGGCGCCCGACGGCGAGGCCAACACCCGCTACGACGGATACATCGGCGTGAACATCGAAAACGGCAACAACCAAGTTCTGCCCTACAATGTGACCATCGTCTCCGACGAGAAAGGAACCGTCGTCTTCACCGTATGCGACGAATATACCTACTACGACGAAACAGCTCCAAAGGTGCAGAAAGCCACTATTGAAATGCGCAACAGCCTGACTGGCGAGGTGATGGCCACCCTCAACACCGGCACCACCGGCACCGCCCAGACCACACAGGTGGAAGGATGGTATGAGTTCACCGTGACCGCCGAAGGCCACGAGACCTATACCAACAACATCCTCATCTATCCTGGACAGACCATAGACCGAACCGTGAATCTGAGCCTCGGCGACGGCATCAACATCGAGTACCAGGTGGTAGAGACAGAAGAGGGCGACGGCTACGTCATCGTGACCGAGACCACTCTGGAAGTGGCCGTTCCCGCCCCGCAGGTGACCATCTCAGCCCCCGGCCGCGTGAAGATGAGCGACGTGGCTATGGGTGACCATGTTGACGTGCAAGTGACGCTCACCAACCGCGGACTCATCAAGGCCCACGACGTTACGCTCACAGTGCCTGAGATTGAAGGCTTCAGCTGGCAGGCTTTGACACCCATCGTCTTCGACCTGCGCCCGCAGGAGACCAGCTTTATAACTATCCGCTACACCCGCGTGGCGGAAGGCGAGGGCTGCACCGTAGAATGGCGTGCCACCTACACCTGGAAGTGTGGCGATGAGCCGAAATGGCGCGACTGCAAGGCATACACCTCCATAGGCACCAACTGCATGCCTTGTCTACCCGCCAACAGCACCGTGGTGACGGTGCTGGAGGACGAGGACGTCATCGTGACCGTGAAGATGCAGTTCGGACAGCTGCTCACCCTCACCCGCCAAGCGTTCGAGGGAACGCTCACCATCGAGAACGGCAGCGAAAAGGCCATGGACGACATCGTGCTCAACCTCACCGAGACCATGCCCGACGGCACACTGGCTACCGACCACGAGTTCGACATCAGCTACACCGAACTGACGGGCTTCAGCGGCGGCATGACTGGCCCCTGGACCTTGCAGTCAGGAAAGACGGGCGTGCTCAAGGTGAAATTCATCCCCACCAAGTATGCCGCACCCATTGCTGCCATCGACTACGTGTTTGGCGGAAGCCTCACCTTCTCGGTCGACGGCAAGGAGCGCCACGCCGACCTGACCGAGCAAATCATGACCGTGAAACCCACGCCAGAGCTGAACTTGGACTACTTCATGCAGCGCGACGTGATTGCCGACGATGCCATCACGAAGGATGTGGTGGAGCCATCGGAAGAGGCTGAGTTTGCCGTGCTCATCAGCAACGTGGGCTATGGCGATGCCGAGAACCTGCGCATGGTGACGGCACAGCCTGAAATGGTGGATAATGAGGAAAGCCTCTTCCTGCAGTACAGCATCACTTCGTCGCAGCTCAACGGGCAGGAGAAATCGCTTGCCCTGGGCAAGAGCGTCACCACCGACTTCGGCACGTTGGCCGCCCATGGACATGCCTACGCTCAATGGTGGATGACATCGAGCCTGCTGGGTCATTTCATCGACTACGACATCAGCTACACCCAGCTCACCATGAGCCAGAACCCCCATCTCTCGCTGCTTGGCGAAGTGCGCATCCACGAGCTGATACGCAGCATCGAGGTGGAGGGGAACAGCAATGCCAACTACGCATGGGCCGTTAACGACGAGGAGGACGCTGCCAACCTGCCCGACGCACTCTATCTCAACGATGGCACCACGCAGCCCATCGCCAGGGGCGAGGCCTCGGTACAAGGAGTTTCTTCCTTCGAGTACACGCTCACCCTCACTGCCAACGCCAACGGCTGGACTTACGCCAAGGTGGCCGACCCCACGGAAGGCCAAGCCACCATCAGCGAGGTGATACGCGACGACGGAACAGTGCTCCCACTGCGCAACATCTGGCAGACGTGGGCCACCCTACCCGACCATAAACGAGCCACACACGAAGACCTCATCCATATCATCGACAACTGCTCGAGCGGCAGCAACACCTACACGCTGCGCTTCACGCCCAAGCCTGCCGCCACGCTCAACATCATTTCGGTGAAGCTGAACGGCGAAAACACCTCGGGCGACGTGAGCGTGCATAATGCCGAGGTACAGTCGGTAGAAGTGAACTTCACCGCCGACATACAGGAGCTGCTGCCCAAGGCACTCAGCCTGGTCAACCAGGGTGAAGTGGTGGAGATGACCGACGTGACCTACAGCATCGACGGGAAGAAGCTTACCGTTGATTTGAGCAGCATTGCACACCACGACGGATTCTACTGCCTGACGGTGAACACTGCCCTCATCGTAGATGTCGACGGGCACGTGGGACTCACCGCCACACCTATCTCATGGATTGAGCAGACCAACAAACCCGTGGAGCTGCGCCTGGCCTACAACTACGAGAATGCGGCCACTGTGAAGGTATTGGCCGAAGAATACCAAGGCGTAAAGACCACGTACGACACCCCGCAGACACCAGCTGAATCCTATAGGTATGGAACAACTCTCACCCTCCAGGTGATACCCGCCTACGGCTATGTATTCAACCGTTGGAGCATCGACGGCAACATCCTCTCTACCGAGACCACCTACGACTACTACCTCTCGGCCAGCAAGGAGCTGAAACTCTTCTTCGACCCTGAATCGTTCAACCTCACGGTGAGCAACATTATCGACGACGATGCTGAAGCTTCTGCTACCAGCGGCGGTACGGTCACAGGTGGCGGGTCTGGCTTCTATGAGTATGGCGAGGAGATTGTGCTGACGGCACAGCCCGAACGGTGTCATAGGTTTGTGGGATGGTACACCGATGGCCCTGCCGGCGCACGGCCAACAGCACCCAGACAAGCATCGGCCATCGACGGACTGACGCTACTATCAACCGACCTCACCTACACCTGGACCATGAGCGAAGCGTTGAGCCTCTATCCCGTATTCCATCGCCTGGGCGACGTGAACGGCGACAAGAAATTCACCATTGCCGACGTTGTGCTTGAAGCCAACTACATCAAGAACGGCTCTGCCGAGAACTTTGCGGCCGACGAAGCCGATGCCAACAACGATGGACAAATCACCATTGCCGATGTGGTGGAGATTGCCAATTCTGTAAAGACCAAATAACCAAGCCCTCAAAAGACAATGAAAATGAAGAAAAAATATATAATCCTATGTGTTGCTGCCCTCTTGTCCATGGCACGAGGCTATTGCGGGGTGACACTTACTGTGCCCGAAGTCAGCATTGCCCCTGGCGGCACTTCATTCGTAACCATCAACTTCGACCTGGGCGCCGAGGCCTATACAGCCTACCAGCTGGATATTGCCTACCCCGAAGGAATCAGTTCGATAACCGACACCAATGGCGAACCAGTATTCATCAAGGGCGATGTGTATACCACTGATCACAACGTCAGTTCCGTATTCACCAGTGCAGGGCTGAGCAGATTCCAGTGCTTCTCCATCAACAGTCTGCCGTTTACCGAACAGAGCGGCACACTGCTCATCCTCTCCATCAAGGCACAAAATTCAATGGCCGAGGGCACCTATCAGGCCACCATCGCACCCATTGAGTTCGTGCAGACCAATGCCACACCCGACCGTCCCGATGCCGTCACCTTCAACATCAAGGTGACCAAGCAGTTCGTGCTCGATGAGGAATCGACTCTTCCGCCAGGAGCCGCAAACGGTGTGCAAGTACAAGTCAAGCGCACCATCAACGCCAACGTGTGGTCCACCATCTGTCTGCCTTTCGCCATGAGCCAGCAACAAGTGGCGACTGCCTTTGGCACTGACGTGCAGCTGGGCGATTTCAACGATTACGATTTCAACGAGGAGGCAGAGACCATCAACGTGAAATTCAAGACCGCTACCAGCATTGAGGCCAATCACCCGTATATCATCAAAGTGTCGACGCCTGTTACGTCGTTCACAGCCGAGGGGGTTGACATCGACCCCGAAGATGAGCCAATGATCAACCTGGGTACAAAGCGCAAGCCCCACGCCATGGTGGGCACCTACAAGGCAAACACCACAGTGCCCGACGGATGCCTGTTCTTAAGTGGAGGCAAGTTCTGGTATTCTACCGGTATGAACAAAATGAAAGGTTACCGTGCTTGGTTTAATTTCGACGACTTGCTTCCCGACTACGAGAACATGTCGGACGGAACACGCATCAGCATCACATACGATGGTTCCACGGTCATCGACGACGTGCAACGTTCAACATCCAACGTTAAACGTTATTACGACCTACAAGGCCGCCAAAGGCCCAACAGCGAGGGAAGGGGCATGTTTATCAGTAATGGCAAAAAGATTGTCAAGTAAAGAAAAGGAGGACTTCAAGATGAGAAAACAATATATCCGTCCCATAGCGGAAATTGACCAAATGCAAACAATGTCGATGATTTGCGAATCGCAAGGTGTCACCTCAGCCGAATACGGCATCTTCTATGGCGGGGTAGACTGCGAGGGGTACAATAATCCTGAAAGCCGTCTGCACTCCTTGTGGGATGACGATGAGGAGGATTGACAACCTGCCTAGTGCAAGGCATTAAGAATTGCGAATTCCGAATTACGGGTTTTTGTTCCTTGTAATTCGGAATTCGCTTTTGTTTCCTCGGTCTCGGAAATACACACGCTTCACATGGATGCTCTAACAGGTGAGCACCCCGTAGGATGAACGCCCCAAAACGAATATACATGCAGGACGGAAATGCAAGAATATTCATTTTTGACTAAAAAACGCCGTTTGAAATTTTGGTAACGACTTTTTGGAAAAAGTCAACGATTTTTTGAAAAAAGTCGTTACCAAAATTTCGCGAACCGCCGCAGGGCAAAAACTGCATAAAAATGCAAATCGAGAGTGAGGGGCGTTTTTAGGGGCTTTCAACGTCCTTTTTGCGCAAATAAAGGCCCTCAGAAGGGTAAAACATCAATAAAATCAGCGAAATGACAAAAAATCTACAAGTTTTGTTTGTCATTTTAGATATTTTATTTATTTTTGCAGACTGTAACAATTCAAAACTACGCGAACATTATTAATAATAAAAAAAGAGAAAAGAAGAAAACCATTTATTAAACAAACAAAAAAAAACGAGAGAGATTTATGGAAAAAAGACTCATGACACTGCTGGCAGTGCTCTTCCTCGTTGTAGGTGGAGCGTTTGCACAGACTAAAGTCAACGGTATTGTGATCTCGCAAGACGATGGACAGCCCGTTATGGGTGTGTCGGTCCTCGTGGTGGGCACCAATACCGGTACGGTAACAGGTAGTGACGGTCGCTTCTCGCTGACTGTCCCTGCAGGTAAGAGCATGCTACGTATCTCTTACGTGGGCATGGAAACGCTGGAGGTAAGCGCTCGTCCGAACATGCGCATCGTGCTGCGCAGCGGCGACACTAACCTTGATGAAATCGTGGTTACGGCCATGGGTATCAAGAAGAGTGAGAAGGCGCTGGGTTACAGTGCCCAGACACTGGACAACGAAGAGCTGACCGTGGGTAAGGTGACCGATGTCACCTCGGCACTGGCAGGTAAGGAGGCTGGTGTGCAGATCAACTCTACTTCTGGCGACCCTGGACAGGCCAATTCGGTCATCATTCGTGGTATCAGCTCTATCAATGGTAGTAACCAGCCCCTCTATGTGGTCGACGGTGTGCCCCTCCAGACGGCAACCCTTCGCGCACATGATCAGCAGAATGCCATTGGTGGTATCTCGAACATCAACCCCAACGACATTGAGACGATGACGGTGCTGAAAGGTGCTGCTGCTACCGCCCTTTATGGTAGCCGCGCCGCCAATGGTGTCATCATCATCACCACGAAGAATGGTCAGAAGGGCGATGTGCGCAACTTCTCCATCACTTACGACGGTGGCATGCAGTTCCGTAGTGTGAGCACGCTTCCCACCTTCCAGAACAAGTATGGACAGGGTTGGAACGGTAAGCAGACCTTCATTGAGAACGGTTCTTGGGGTCCCGAGATGGACGGTTCCACACAGGTTTATGGTCCTATCTGGAACCACCAGCAGCTCATTCACGAGTACTCACCCGTGGAAAGCAACATCAAGGACTTCTTCGAGACAGGTCTGAGCACCAATCACAGCGTGGCTTTGAGCGGTATGAGCGACGACCAGAAGATGACCTATTACCTGAGCTATTCTTACACGAAAGACGATGGTATCAACCCCGACGACAAGGATACCTATCAGCGTAACACCATCGCCTACCGTGGCAGCTATCAGGCCACCGATTGGTTCAAGCTTTCTTCGAGCATAAACTTCACGAAGAACAGCACGAACTCGGTGGGACAGTTCCAGGGCGTTTCCATGATTGATGGTCTCTTGGAGTTCCCCCGCGACATCTCCTTGGTCGACCGCAAGAATCTCAACACTGCTTTCGACACCCCCGAGGCTTGGTACACTCCTTACGGCATCACCAACCCCTACTGGGCTATTGCCAACAACTATCATCATAATGATGGTAAGCAGGTGTTTGGTAAGGTACAGGCCGACATCACCCCGATTAAGCAGCTCACGCTGACCTATCGCTTCGGCTTCGACTATACCGACTATGACTTCAAGTATGGTGAGCCTCAGATTGCACTCGACGATGCCCTCATCAATGAGGACTATGGTTATGCTCCTTCAAACATGAACCAGAGTGGTTATGTTTTCACACGCTATAACCGCCAGTACGAGTTGAACAACGACTTCCTCGCCAACTGGCAGGACAAGTATCTGGATGGCAAACTCGATGTGAACGTCACCGCCGGTGTAAATATGACCGAGCAATACTGGACCAACCTGGATGGCCAGACCGACGACCTCACCTTCTATACAGGTTTCTGGGATCTGAGCAATGGTTCTACGAAGACCACCATCGGTGAGAGCCAGACCAAGCGCCGCAACGTGGGTCTCTTCGGCGACATCTCGCTGGGTTGGGACAACATGATTTATTTGGACCTCACCGCTCGTAACGACTGGTCGAGCACACTGCCTCTGGAGAAGAACAACTACTTCTATCCCGGTGCTACACTGAGCTGGATCTTCACAGAACTGATTCCAAAGAACGACATTCTGGACTATGGTAAGCTGCGTCTGGCCTACGGTAAGACCGGTAACGACGCTGGTGCTTATCTCATCTATCCCAGCTACGTTCAAGGTTATTCAAATGGTTACTATGGTAGTGACCTGACCACCTTCCCCTTCAATGGCATCAATGCTTTCCAGGCATCGGCCACTGCTGGTAGCTCCAGCTTGAAGCCTGAGATGACGACAGAGTTTGAGATCGGTCTGAACTTGGCATTCCTGAAGAACCGCATCAACGTCGACTTCTCATATTACAATCGTAATACCGACGACCAGATCTTCACCCTCCCCGTTGACCCCGCCACTGGTTACAATTCAATGGTGACCAACTTCGGTAAGGTGAACAACAAGGGCTTCGAGTTGCTCATCAACACCACGCCTGTCCGCACGAAGGACTTCCGTTGGGATTTGGGCTTCAACTTTGCCAAGAACAAGAACAAGGTGGTGTCGATGCCTGCAAGCCTTGACGGCGGCATGGTGAACATCAACTCGTTCTCGGCTGGCGACGACGCCGTTTACATGCGTGCCGTGGAAGGCCTGCCCATGGGTGAGCTCTACACCTATCTGCCTCAGTATACCGACGATGGCAAGATGATTGTGGGTGCTTCGGGTCAGCCTCTGCTCACCGATGATGTGGTGGACACTGGCAAGAACGTGAACCCCGACTGGACGGGTGGTATTACCACAGCCCTGACATGGAAGGGCCTGACGCTGAGCGCAGCCCTCGATATCCGCAAGGGTGGTTACATGTTCTCACGTACGAAGAACCTGATGCAGTTCACTGGTAACGGCGAGATTACGCTCTACAACGACCGCAGACCGTTCGTGGTGCCCAATTCTGTTATGAGCGACGGCAATGGTGGCTACGTGGAAAACACCATGCCCATCTATCTGGCTAACCAAGGTGTTCAGGACTGGTTCAACAAGAGCGGTAATGGCGAAGGTGGCGAGTTCTACCTCATCGACCGTTCGTTTGTGAAGCTGCGCAATATCACGCTGTCCTATACTCTGCCGCGCGTGCTGGTTAGCAAGCTCTATCTGAGCGACATCACCCTCTCGGCCTTCTGCAACAACGTGTTCACTTGGACTCATAAGGGCAACCGCTACATCGACCCGGAGACCAGTTCTTGGGGTAACGACCTTAGCGGTTTGTTCGGAGAACTCTACTCGAACCCCGCCTGCCGCATCTTCGGTTTCAACGTAGGTGTTAAATTCTAAATTGAAGGAGGAAACAATATATGAAAAAATTAGCTATTATATCAACGCTTGTCCTGGGACTGGCCACCACAGCGTGCGACAGCTATCTGGACATCAACCGTAACCCCAACTCGCCGGCTGAGGAGAACATGACTACCGACATCGTCTTCCCCGCTGCAGAGATGAACCTCTGCTCCAGCTATGGCGACTTCTATCGCATCGCCGGTGGCTATCACGCTCAGTACTACGCTCATGCCTTCGGTACATCGAACTATGTGGACTACAGTCAGTTCAACATGTCGGCCACGCGTTCCAGCAGTAGCTACACTCAGTTGAACCAGCGCGGTTTGAAGAACCTGAAGACCGTGTGTGAGCTGGCCGAGCAGAACGAGGAATGGGGATCCTTCCTTGCTGCCAAGACGCTGCGTGCCGTCATCTATCAGTCATTGGTCGACGCCTATGGTGAAATACCTTACACCGAAGCACTCGATGCAAGCAATGCTACCCCGAAGTACGACGACGGACAGACCATCTACGCTGGTGTCATTGCAGAATTGGACGAAGCACTGTCAAAAGCTGGTACCAACGACAAGGTGGCTACCAACTTCCTGCTGCCCGGCAAGAATTCTGGCGCTTGGATTCAGCTGGCTAATGCCGTGAAGCTGAGGTTGCTCATGCGCGAGAGCGGTGTTGTCGATGTCAACGCACAACTGGATGCCCTTGTAGCCGAAAACAACTTCCCCACCAGCGATATCGCTTGGGAAGGCTGCTGGAGCAACGAGAGCGGTGCCCTGAGCCCCTTTTTCGCAGAGGAATTTGCTACGAACTGGGGTTCGACCCAGATCAACGTTGTAGCCAACGTGGCTATCATCGGAACCCTGCTGCAGAAAGATGGCGATGGCAATGTGGTCTATCAGGATGGCCGTCTGCCCGCTATGTTCGAGACCAACGCTTCTGGCGAGTACACGGGAAGCATCTCGGGTACCAATTTCTCAACGTCTGACAACTACAAATCGACCTACTGGTGCCGTCCCGTGGCCAGCTACGACATGCCGGTCTATCTGGTTACCGTGGCTGAGACCGAGTTCTTCCTGGCAGAATACTATGCCAAGAAAGGCAATGCAGCTCAGGCTAAGGCCCACTATGATGCCGCTGTTCAGGCCAACTTCGCTACTTATGGCGTAGGTGGTGCCGACGCTGCTCTCGCTAAGTTCCCCTACGACCAGGCTAACTACAAGAAGTGCATTGGTGTTGCCAAGTGGATTGCACTGGCAGGTATCAACACCTTCGAAGCTTGGTGCGAGGCTCGTCGTTTGGATTATCCCGCCTTTGGCACTGTCACTGGCAGCCAGATGTACGACGACAACAGCGACAGCTCTTATAAGCCCCAACTTTATCAGCCCGGAACGTTCTACACACCTATCAAGGTGAACGACAAACTGGGAGCAAACAAACTGTTGGAGCGCTGGAATTATCCTGAGAGTTCTTCTTCACGAAACAACCAATCTCCCGAATTCCCCGGCTATGCTACTCCTGTTTTCTGGGGCAAGTAAATCATTTGTAAATTGAAAATTGAGATAACAATGAAAAAGAGTATATTATTTGCATCTCTGCTTGCGCTGGCTGCACCAACACTGCTCACCAGCTGCAGCGACGATGAATCAGAAGGAAAGAGCCGCTTCACCTACTATGCTATCCTGGAGATGAACGGCGATGCCTATGTGACATCTCCTCTTGGACAGGCATTTGCTGACCCAGGGTGTGTGGCCACAATGGCAGGCGAGGATGTGTCCGACCAGATTATTACTACTGGTGATGTGAACACTGGCAAGTTAGGTTTCTATACAGTAAACTATAGCGTAACCAACCCTGATGGTTTCTCCGCCTCTGCCTCACGTACCGTGGCCGTTGTTGACAAGAACAACTTTGCCAGCACATACTACGGTGAGAGTCAGTATGGCACACGCCATTATTTCCACGCTCCCATCACAATTGTTGATAATGGAGATGGCACATACACCATTAACGACCTGGCTGGTGGTTTCTATAGTTACGGTCGTTATCCTGGCTATGATGCTTATGGTTATGACTTCTTCCTGGAGGCAATTCTCAAGCTGAATCCCGACAACACCGTTGAGGTCGTTGAACAGGGCCACAAGAATAGCTGGTATTGGGAAGACCCGTTTGAGGATATAAAAACCACTTACGACCCCGCCACGGGCACCATCACATTCGATATGGACTTCGGTTCAGCTGCTCGTTTCTACGTAACGTTAACAAAATAACCTAGAATAAATTATGAAGAAAGTATTATATTTTGCAGCTCTTCTCTTTTGCGCTGGCATGACGTCGTGCGAGAAGGAAGAGATTGGTGGCACTGCTACCGAGAGCATGGCCGGACAGTGGTATGTAGATATTGATGCCGTCGATGCCAATGGTGATCCCATTGCTGGAGGCGAACACTACTTCGGCTATGACGAGGAACGTGTGTTATTGCTTACCTACAACACATCAGCCAATATCGCTTCCGAGATGATTGTCGATGACAACGGTGCTTTTGACTTGGCTTCCTACTATGGAAATAGGGCTTATCCCAGCTATGCATTCAAGTGCAAGGTGAAGATTGATCAAGAAAACATGACCTTCTCTTCATCGAATGCCGAGAATCTCGCTGCCGTCAACGGTTACAACTCGACACTCTATCCCGTCTCCATCGAGGAAGGCAAGATTCTGAAAGGTGTTGGCAAACAGAAGAACGGTACTTTATGCGATAGCATCGTTTTCTACGTCCGCTACGCCAATGATCCCTGGTATCCCGATGATGGCTACGAGCGCTACAAGGTGAGTGGCATCCGCTACTCTGGCTTGGCAGAGAACGACTAAGCATTTCCTATGGGAGTGCATCTCTCCTACATCAACTGGCGACATTCTTTTCAAGGGTGTCGCCAGTTTTTGTAACCATCCTTTGGCTGCTTTTTCGTGGAAACTGGCGCGCTTTCTTGTCCAGTTCACTTTTTATTTGTAATTTTGCAGCCCGAAAGATGATTAAACGATAGAGAAAGACATGATGTTGGCAATTCCCCTTTGGGCCTGGATTGTTTTCTATGTGTTGGTTGTCCTGATGCTGATAGCCGACCTGAAGATGTTTGCCCACAAAGGCGAGCACGAGGTGAACGTGGGCGAGGCATTGAAGATGACGTGTGTGTGGATAGCCGTGTCGATGGTATTCTGTGCGGGCATCTACCTCTTTTACCCCGTAGAACCTCACGAGAAGGCCATGGAGTTCCTGGCCGGTTATCTGATAGAGAAGTCTCTGTCGATGGACAATCTCTTTGTTTTCCTGATGCTTTTCTCCTATTTCGGCGTGGAACGCAAGTATCAGCACGAGGTACTTTTCTGGGGCATCTTTGGCGCGTTGGTGCTGCGCAGCGTATTCATCTTTGCCGGTGCTGCCGTGGTGGAGCGCTTTGAGTGGGTGCTGGGACTCTTTGGTCTGTTCCTGCTCTACACGGGCTCCAAGATGTTCACTCACAACGACGAGGTGCAGAGCGACCCCGGCAACAATTTCATCGTGCGGATTTTCAAGCGTTTCTTCCCCGTTACCAACCAGATGCACGGCGACAAGTTCTTTGTGAGGAAAAAACCCACCCCCAACCCCTCCCGAACGGGAGGGGGGCTTGATTACTCTCAAGACCAGGAATCATCAGCAGAAGTAACTGAACTCCCCTCCCGCACGGGAGGGGCAGGGAGTGGGTTTTTGGCTACGCCCCTTTTCATCGCCCTTATCGTCATTGAGACCAGCGACGTGGCCTTCGCCGTCGACAGCATCCCGGCGGTGTTCAGTGTCAGCCGCGACCCCTTCATCGTGCTCACCTCCAACATCTTCGCCATCCTGGGGCTTCGCGCCCTCTACTTCGCTTTGGCCGCCATTGCCAAGTATTTCTCGTATCTGAAGTACGGCCTTGGCATCATCCTCATCTTCGTGGGTGTGAAGATGCTGCTGGCCATGAACGAGTATATCAACAAGCTGGGCGAACTCGTTGGACTCCACCTGAACATGCCCCACATCGAGATTCCCACGCCGTGGTCGCTGGCCATCATCTTTGGCGTGTTGCTGCTGTCGATGGTCCTCTCGGTGGTGGTGACGAAGTGCAAGAGAAAAAATTGAACAATTCTTTTTGTTTGACCCGCCTTTTTTCGTCATTTTGGCTGCGCCGAAATAACTGTCACTCGGAAATGAAAAGAAAAGCAAGCTTTCCTTTTGCATTTCTCTCGTTTTTTCGTAATTTTGCAGTCTAAATGACGACCGTGCTCATGCAGACCCCATTGATTGGCGATCCCACGATGATCTTTTTCGTGGTGTTGCTTATCATCCTGTTGGCCCCCATCATCATGGGTAAGCTGCGCATCCCCCATATCATCGGCATGGTGCTGGCGGGTGTGCTGGTGGGACCCTACGGGCTGAACGTGATCGAGCGCGGTTCGTCGTTCGAGATATTTGGTCAGGTAGGTCTCTACTACATCATGTTCCTCGCCGGACTGGAGATGGACTTGGAGAGCGTGCGCAGGAGCACCCGCCGCTATCTCTTCTTTGGCATGCTCACCTGCTTTGTGCCGTTGGTGCTGACGTATGTAGTGTCGGTCACCGTGCTTCACTATTCCCATTCCACGGCCTTCCTGCTGGGCTGCATCATGGCCTCCAACACGCTCATCGCCTATCCCATCGTGGGTCGCTATGGCCTGAGCCGCCATCCGTCGGTGGGGCTCAGCGTGGGGTCGTCGATGATTTCGCTCTTCATGGCACTGGTGATGCTGGCGGCGCTGGTGCAGACGGCTTCCCCCACCGCCTCTTCCTCCTCCACTCCCCATGGAGCCAACGTCGTGGGCATGTGGCTTTGGGCCGCCTTCCTCTTCCTGCTCAAGCTGGTGGGCTATGTGGCCGGCTCGCTGCTGCTCATCCCCCGTCTCACCCGCTATTTCCTGCGGCGCTACAGCGACTCGGTGATGCAATACATCTTCGTGCTCTCGGTGATGTTCCTCAGCGCCGCGCTCACCAATCTCATCGGCCTTGAAGGCATCTTCGGCGCCTTCTTCTCCGGACTGATTCTCAACCGCTACATTCCGCAGGTGTCGCCGCTCATGAACCGCATCGAGTTCATCGGCAATGCCATCTTCATTCCCTATTTCCTCATTGGCGTGGGCATGCTCATCAATGTCCGCACCATGCTGCAAGGTGGCGAAGTGCTGTGGATAGTGCTGCTCATCGCCTTCATCGGCACGTTTGGCAAGGCTTTGGCGGCCTACGCGGCCAGTTTGTTTTTCCGTCTGCCCCAGCGCGACGGCAACATGATGTTCGGACTCACCTCGGCCCACGCCGCCGGTGCCATCGCCATGGTGATGGTGGGCATGCGTTTGCAGATTGTGAACGACGACATGCTCAACGGCGTGGTGCTGATGATCCTCGTCACCTGCGTCATCTCAACCCTGGTCACCGAGCGTGCAGCAAAGCAGATTACCGAGGCGGTGGCTCCGATAGCCCCCATTGCCCCACCCTCTGTCCCCGTGGGGGCAACGCCCAAGATTCTCATCTGCGTGAAATACCCCGACATTGCGCCGCAGCTGCTCAGCATGTCGATGATGATGCTTACCCAGAAGAACAGCGGCATGGTGGCGCTGAACGTGGTCTACGACGACGAGCACGGCACCGACGGCCGTCAGCAAGGCCTACGCCTGCTGGAGCAACTGCAGCAACAGGCGGCATCGGCCGAGATGGAGCTGCAGACGCAAGTGCGCCTGGCCACAAACATCGCCAACGGCATCAAGCACGCCTTCCGCGAGTTTGCCTGCACCGAAATCGTGATGGGCATGCACGTGCACACCGACCGAACCACCAAGTTCTGGGGCGAGTTCATCCAGAGCCTCTACAACGGCCTGAACCGCCAGATTATCCTCACCCGCTTTGTGCAACCGCTCAACACGCTGCGCCGCATTCAGGTGGTGGTGCCCTCGCGGGCCGAGTTCGAGCCGGGCTTCAACCGATGGCTGGAGCGCCTCAGTTGCTTTGCGGGGCAGCTCGACTGCCGCATCGAGTTTCATGGCCGGCAGGAGTCGCTCGACCTCATCAGTAAATATATCCGCGCGCGACACAACAACGTGCGCACGGGCTTCAAGCCCATGGCCCATTGGAACGAGCTGCCGCAACTGGCCGAGCACGTAGCCCCCGACCACCTCTTCGTGGTCGTCACGGCCCGTAAGGGCACCATCTCCTACAAAAACGCGCTGGAGCGGTTGCCCGACGAGCTGCAGCGCCACTTCAGCGGCAAGAACTTGATGATTGTCTTCCCCGACCAGTATGGTGCTGCCACAAAGGACGACCACATGAGCTTCACCGAGGCACAGCACCACGAGGAGACCAGCATCTACGACACCATCATGCGCCTCATCCATTTCCATTCTTCCCATTAACCCCATTTCTCCCCCATCAACCCCATTCACCCCATGATAGACGTAAAAGGAATCACCAAGAGCTTCGGCTCCTTGCAGGTGCTGAAGGGCATCGACCTGCACATCGACAAAGGCGAGGTGGTGAGCATCGTTGGTCCCAGCGGAGCCGGAAAGACCACTCTGCTGCAAATCATCGGCACGCTCGACCGCCCCGACGAAGGCTCAATTTTCGTCGATTCCATCGACATTACCACCCTCTCGCAGCGTGCGCTCAGCGATTTCCGCAACCGCCACCTGGGCTTCGTGTTCCAGTTCCACCAGCTGCTGCCCGAGTTCACTGCCATCGAGAACATCATGATTCCCGCTTTCATCGGCGGAACCCCACGTGCCAAGGCCGAGGCCAGGGCCAAGGAGCTGTTGCAGTTCATGGGACTCACCGACCGCGCTGGCCACAAACCCGCCGAGCTGAGCGGAGGCGAGAAGCAGCGCATTGCAGTGGCGCGGGCATTGGTGAACAACCCTGCCGTCATCCTGGCCGACGAGCCTTCCGGCTCGCTCGACACACACAACAAGCAGGAGCTGCACCAGCTGTTCTTCGACCTGCGCGAGCGCTTCGGACAAACTTTCGTCATCGTCACCCACGATGAGCAGCTGGCAACGCTCACCGACCGCACCATCCACATGCGCGACGGTCTCCTCGAAACCCCTACTCAACCTACCCCACCTACTCAACCTACCCCACCTACTAATCCTACTCAACCTACCATCCCATGATTCACCTCGGAGACTACAACACTTTAACCATCGACCACGCCGCCGAGCAAGGCCTCTACCTGGCTGGCGACGAACAAACGGGCGACATCCTGCTGCCCCAACGCTACGTCACCCCACAGATGCAGGTGGGCGACCAGGTGGAGGTATTCATTTATCTCGACCAGCAAGAGCGCATCATCGCCACCACCGAGCAGCCGCTGGCCCGTGTGGGACAGTTCGCTTTCCTGCAAGTGGCTTGGACCAACCAGTATGGCGCCTTCCTCAACTGGGGACTCATGAAGGACCTCTTCTGCCCCTTCCGCGAGCAGAAGCAGCGCATGGAGCGCGGAAAGGGCTACATCGTCTACGTGAAGGAAGACGAGACCACCCACCGTCTGATGGCCACCGCCAAGGTGGAGAAATACTTGGGCACGCCGCAGGAGGATGAAGAGAAGTTCCCCACCCATGGCCAAACGTGCGACTGCCTCATCTGGCAGAAGACCGACCTGGGCTTTAAGGCCATCGTGGACAACCGCTACCAGGGCCAGCTCTACGACAACCAGATTTTCCAGCCCTTGCGCACCGGCGACCGCTTCACGGCCTACATCGACCATGTGCGGCAGGATGGCAAGATCGACATCACCATGCAACCCACCGGCCACCGGCAGACGCTCGACTTTGCACAGGTGCTGCTGCGCTATCTGCACGAGAACGACGGGCGCTGCAATCTGGGCGACAACTCGCCCGCAGAACTCATTGCCGACCGCTTCCAGGTGTCGAAGAAAACCTTCAAGCGCGCCATCGGCGACCTCTATCGCCGCCGGCTCATCGTCATCACCGACGAGGGCATCCGTCTGGCCTCCGAGTAGGGGGTAGCAAACGTGTGTCCTATACACAAAAAAATCTCGTACGAGATTTTTTCAAAAGTCGTTACCAAATTTAAAAAAGTCGTACGACTTTTTTTCACAAGTCACGCTCCGCAAAAAACGGAGCGTGTTTTTTCTGTTTTTTCCTCGGGCTCCAAAAGTAAAAAAATGCCGAAAACTTTTGGCTGTTCACCATTTTTTGTTTATCTTTGCACTCACATTGTCAGATAAATATAGCTACATTTATGTTTTCTCAACAATTAGAAGAGATCATCAAAGCGTCGCTCGTCGATGGCATCATTACCGACAAGGAGCGGCAAGTCATTAAACGCATGGCCGTGAAGGAAGGCATCGACGAAGACACCGTCGATGTGCTGCTCGATGCACGCTTACAAGAGATTCGCCAAGAGAAGCAGGCAAAGGCGCCAAAAGTGCACAAATGCCCTGCCTGCGGCGAAATACTGCCGGCGCTCACGGGCATCTGCCCTTCGTGTGGCAACGTAGTGAACCTGAAGGACACGCACAACATGGAGCTCGACTTCCTCATCGAGCAGATGAACCGCGGACTGGCCCAGCTGAAGAGCTGCTCCGTGGAGGCCATGCCCATGATAATTGCCACCCTCGACGAGCAGCGCCGACGTGCCATGACGCTCTACGGCGAAAACACCAAGGTGAAAGCACTTCTTGAAGAGGTGCAGAAAGAGATTGCCGAAAGCAAGGCCAAAGCCGACAAGCAGCAAGAGGAAGACCGCAAGTTGAAACGGCTGGAGACCGAGGCACGTATCTCGGCCATGAAGAGTGGAGGCAAATCCAGCGGATGGCAGAAGGGTTGCCTCATCGCAGTAGGCGCATTTGTTCTGCTGGGCATCATAGGCGCAATAGCTGGATTAGGCGACGACAACAAGGCCGACGACCAGTACAAAGAACTGGTGCAAAAGATTGAGGTGCTGAAAGAAGACCCCATCACCGTGGAGAACTTCGAGCAGAAACTCTATGACTTCAAAGAAATCACGTGGGTGACGAACAACGAGTACAGCAGCTACGAGAAACAGAAGAAGGAGGCCTTCGAGAAGGCCGCCGGCAATGTGGACGACCAGCTCTATTGGTTCTACGTCAACAACAAGGAGGACGTTGACAAGTACTACGGACACTCCTTCTTCAACGACAGAACAGAGCGAGGAAAGGAGTAACATATCATTAACAGTAACAACTACTGAACCATGGGACTTTTTGGAAGAGGAAAAGGCGGCGGCCTGATGAACGTCATCCGCTGCGACCAACAGGAATACATCGTGTGGAAATGGCGCCCCAGCGGGCAGGATGCGAATAGCACCAGCCGTGAGAACGCCATCCGCTGGAACAGCTCGCTACGCGTGAAAGATGGCGAGGTGGCCGTCTTCGTCTATCAGCAGAAGAGCGGTCCCCTGCAGGATTTCATCGTGGGACCCTACGACGACATGCTGAAGACGAAGAACTTCCCCGTGCTCACCAACATCGTGGGCGCGCTCTGGGGTGGCGACAGCCCCTTCCAGGCCGAGGTGTACTTCATCAACCTGCAACAGAACAACCAGTTGCGCTTCGGCGTGCCCTACTTCGACGTCTTCGACCCGCGTCTGCCCGACCAGGGCGTGCCCGTGGCCGTGAGGGGAACGCTCACGTTCAACATCACCGACTATCAGGGCTTCATCAAGCTCAACCGTCTGCAGGACTTCAATCACGACGACTTCAAGCGCCAGATCAACGCCGCCATCTCCAAGCATGTGCGTCAGGTGGTGACCAACATGCCCATCAATGCCGGCATCCCGCTCATACAGCTCGAAAGACAGGTGGAGACGGTGAGCGACAGTGTGGCAGCAAAGCTGTCGCAGCGCTTGAGCGATGACTTCGGCGTGAACCTGAAAGCCCTCGACATCTCGAACCTTGAGATCGACAAGGAAAGCCCTTACTATCAGGAGGTGTATCGCCTCACGGCTGGTCTGCAGGCAAAGACGCTGGAGGCTCAGACCGAGGTGAACATCAAGAACCTGAAAGACACGCAGGAGCTAAACCGCCAGAACATGGAGGAGACCATGCGCATCCAGCGCGAAGAGGCACAGCGCGCCCAGCGCTTGCAGACCGAGACGCAATTCATCGGCACGCATGCCCTCGACCAGCAGGCCAGCGTGCTCCGCGCCGGTGCCGAGAGTCTGGGCCAGATGGGCCAGATGGGCGGCGGCGACGGCGGTGGTGGTGGCATGAACGCCGCTGGCATGATGGCCGGTATGATGATGGGCGGTGCCATGGGTCAGCAGATGGCTGGCATGATGAACAACATGGGACAGTATATGCAGCAGGGCGTGCAGAACGGACAGCAGCAAATCAACCAGCAGCTGGGAGCCACGCCACCACCCATGCCGGGAGCCGCTACGCCTCCGCCCATGCCCAACGTGCAGTACTTCGTCAGCATCGGCGGACAGCAGGCCGGGCCTTTCGCCCCGCAGCAGATGCCGCAACTGGTGCAGAACGGTAGCCTCACACCGCAGACCTACGTGTGGCGACAGGGTATGCCCGCCTGGGAACTGGCACAAAACATGCCTGAACTGGCCTACGCCTTCGCACCCCAGCCGCCAACCACACCGCCACCAGCACCCGGAGCACCCGTTCCCCCGCCGCTGAACATCTGATTTTCTTTTAAAACAACGGATTGAACGGATTATACGGATTGATCGGATAAAAATGTTTATGGTGTGTTCTGTTATTTTTAAGAACAATGCGCAGCCCCTCCCCTCCCTTCAAGGGGAGGGGTTAGGGGTGGGGTCTGTATATTCCTCAGTGGCAAAATTTTAGAGACCCCACCCCCGCCCCTCCCCTTGATGGGAGGGGAAGGGCTGCGCAACCAAAAGAATTGTATCATCCGTTGTTGAGAATGGGCTTAAAGATAAAACTATGATTGACCAAGAGACACGCCAAAGGATTATCGCACTGGTGAAGCGCGAGGTGGTGCCCGCCATCGGTTGCACCGAACCCATGTGCGTGGCACTGTGCACCGCCCGCGCCACCGAGCTGTTGGGCTGCCAACCCGAACACATTACTGCGCTGCTGAGCGCCAACATATTAAAGAACGCCATGGGCGTGGGCATTCCGGGCACGGGCATGGTGGGCTTGCCCATTGCCATCGCCTTGGGTGCCATCATCGGCAAAAGCGAATACCAGCTGGAAGTGCTCAAGGACCTCACGCCCGAAGCCCTGGAGCAGGGCAAGCGTTACATCAGCGAGGAGCGCATCGACATCCAGCTGAAGCAGGGCATCACCGAGAAACTGTATGTCGAAATCATTGCCGAGACCAACGGAAAGCGCGAAACAGCCATCATCGCTGGCAGTCACACCCACTTTGAACCCCCCCCCAACCCCATTCCCGAGCATGGCTCGCCTACCCGTAGCCTTTCCCGTGCGGGAGGGGAGCCTAGTCAGACTTCTCCGGAGCAAAACTATACAAGCGCCCCTCCCGCACGGGAGGGGTTGGGGGTGGGTCTTAGCCTCCGCCTTGTCTACGACTTCGCCACCACCGCGCCGCTCGACGAGATACGCTTCATCGAGGAGACCCGCACCTACAACATGAATGCGGCACGCGAAGCATTGAAGGGTAACTACGGCCACAATCTGGGAAAGACCATCGACCGTCCACTCTCTAAGGGCATCTTCGGCAACAGCATCTTCTGCCACATCATCGCCCGCACAGCATCGGCTTGCGACGCCCGCATGGGTGGCGCCATGATTCCGGTGATGAGCAACTCGGGCAGCGGCAACCAGGGCATCTGCGCCACCAACCCCGTGTGCGTCTATGCCAAGGAGAACGAGAACACCGAGGAGGAACTCATCCGCGCACTGATGCTCAGCCACCTCACAGCCATCTACATCAAAGAGTCGCTGGGCACGCTCTCGGCACTCTGTGGATGCGTGGTGGCCTCCATCGGCAGCAGTGTGGGCATCACCTATCTGATGGGCGGCGACTACGGGCGCATCTGCGCGTCGGTAAAGAACATGGTGGCCAACCTCACAGGCATGATTTGCGACGGCGCCAAGCCCTCGTGCTCGCTCAAAATCACCAGCGGCGTCAGCACAGCCGTGCTTTCTGCATTGCTCTCCATGGAGGGAAAATGCGTCAGCTCGCAAGAGGGCATCGTCGACGACAGCGTGGATAAGAGCATCCACAATCTCACAGCCATCGGTGCCAATGGCATGGGTCCCACCGACGAGATGGTGCTGAAAATCATGACCTCGAAGGGATGCTAAACATTTTTTTCGCCTTTTCGTTTGCCAAGTGCCCAAATTGTAGTAACTTTGCAATCTAAACAGCAAGATACTGATGGCCGAACCCATAAAGATAGAATTATTAAACCATATTGACACCCCCGCCGACCTGCGAAAGTTGAGTGTCGAGCAGTTGCCGCAACTTTGCGACGAACTGCGAAACACTATTGTGCAGGAATTATCGGTGAATCCGGGACATTTGGCGTCGAGCCTTGGCGTGGTGGAGCTGACGGTGGCTCTCCATTACGTCTTCGACACCCCCAACGACCGCATCGTGTGGGATGTGGGGCACCAGGCATACGGACATAAGATTCTCACTGGCCGTCGCGAACAATTCTGCACCAATCGCAAGCTGCACGGACTGCGCCCGTTCCCCTCGCCAGTGGAGAGCGAATACGATTCGTTCATCTGCGGCCATGCCTCCAACAGCATCTCTGCCGCACTGGGCATGGCGGTGGCGAACAACATTGAACGTTCAACGTTGAACGTTGAACAATCTGCCGCGTCAACGAGTGCTGAGGACGATAACGTTCAACGTTCAACGCTCAACGTTCAACGTAAAGTGGTTGCTGTCATCGGCGACGGTGCCATGAGTGGCGGACTGGCTTTCGAGGGGCTGAACAATGTGTCGTCGAGTCCTAACGACATGCTCATCATTCTCAACGACAACGACATGTCCATCGACCGTTCTGTGGGTGGCATGAAACAATATCTCCTTGGCCTGAGCACCAACGAGACCTACAACAAGATTCGCTTCAAGACGGCGCGCTTCATGCAGCGCCACGGCATGCTGAAGGACGACCGCCGCAAGGGACTCATCCGACTGAGCAACGCCCTGAAGAGCGCCATCTCGCACCAGCAGAACATTTTCGACGGCATGAACATCCGCTACTTTGGGCCTTTCAACGGGCACAATGTGGTGGAGTTGGTGCGCATCCTACGACAAATCAAGGACATGCGCGGCCCCAAGCTGTTGCATCTGCACACGAAGAAGGGGCACGGCTACGCGCCCGCCGAGGACTACACGCCTGTTTGGCACGCCCCAGGACAGTTCGATCCCGAGACGGGCGAACTGAAGAAGAGCGACGCCAGCGAGCAACCGCCAAAGTACCAGCAGGTCTTCGGCGAGACGCTCCTCGAACTGGCACAGCAGAACCCTCGCATCGTGGGTGTCACGCCAGCCATGCCCACGGGCTGCTCCATGAACATTATGATGGAGCAGATGCCCGATCGCACCTTCGATGTGGGCATTGCCGAGGGGCACGCTGTCACCTTCTCTGCTGGTATGGCCAAGGACGGGCTGCTGCCTTTCTGCAACATCTACTCAGCTTTTGCCCAGCGCGCCTACGACAACATCATCCACGACGTGGCCATCCTGCGCCTCAACGTGGTGTTCTGTCTCGACCGCGCAGGACTGGTGGGGCGCGACGGTCCTACGCACCACGGCGCCTTCGACTTGGCATTTCTGCGCCCCATCCCCAACCTCACCATCTGCTCGCCCATGGACGAGATGGAGCTGCGCCGACTAATGTACACGGCCCAACAGCCCGACATGGGTCCCTTCGTCATCCGCTATCCTCGCGGACGGGGTGTCGTCACCGGCGACTGGCACTGTCAGCTCGAACCCGTCGAGGTGGGCACAGGGCGCCGTCTGCGCGACGGTAACGACGTGGCCGTGCTCACCATCGGCCCCATCGGCAACGACGTGAAGAAATTGGAGGGAACTTTCGCCCACTACGACATGCGCTTCCTCAAGCCCCTCGACGAGAACATCCTGCACGAGGTGGGCCGCCGCTTCCGTCGCATCGTCACCATCGAGGACGGTGTGCGCAATGGCGGACTGGGCAGTGCGGTCCTCGAATGGATGGCCGACCACGGCTACTCGCCCGTCGTCACTCGCTTGGGACTGCCCGACAACTTTGTGGAGCACGGCGAAGTGAACGAGCTGCGCCAGATTGTGGGATTGGATCTGGAATCTATCAAGAAAACGATAATAGGGCTGTAATATGAAGATAGTCATTGCTGGCGCAGGAGCCGTGGGAACACACCTCTCGAAGCTCCTCTCTACCGAAAACCACGACTGCGTGCTCATCGACGACGACGATGAGCGCTTGGGAGGTGTTGACGGAAACTACGACATCATGGCCCTGTGTTCATCGCCCACCAGCATCAAGACGTTGAAGGACGCCGGTGTGGCCAATGCCGACCTCTTCGTGGGCGTCACCCGCCGCGAGAGCCGCAACATCACCGCCTGTATGCTGGCACATGCGCTGGGGGCCAAGAAGACGGTGGCGCGCATCGACAACTATGAATACCTGCAGCCGCAAAACTTGGAGTATTTCCGACAGGTGGGCGTCGACTCGCTCGTCTATCCCGAGGTGCTCGCCGCCAGCGACATCATCAGCGGACTCAAGCACTCTTGGGTTCGCCAGCGCTTGGAGGTGCACGACGGCGCCCTGCTGCTGCTCGGCGTGAAGTTGCGCGACACCTGCCAGATTCTCAACCAGCCCATCAAAGACCTCTGCGGCCCCGACGATCCCTACCATATCGTGGCACTGAAACGAGGCGAAGAAACCATCATTCCAGGCGGTTTGGATGTGCTCCTCAACGGCGACCTGGCCTATTTCATGACCACCTCTGAGTACATCCCCTACATCAAGCGCATTGTGGGAAAGGAGAAGTACGAGGACGTGCACAGCGTCATCATCATGGGAGGTGGCAAGACCAGCGTACGCGCCGCCCTCACCCTGCCCGACAACATGCACGCCAAAATCATTGAGAGCTCACTGGAGCGTTGCGAACGCCTCAACCAGCTCATCGACCGCTCCAACGTGATGATTATCCACGGCGACGGGCGCGACCTGGGACTGCTGCACGAAGAGGGCATCAAGAACACACAGGCTTTCGTTTCGCTGACCGGCAACGCCGAGACGAACATCTTGGCGTGCCTCACGGCGAAGAAACTCGGCGTGCGCAAAACCATCGCCATGGTCGAGAACCTCGACTACGTCTCCATGGCCGAAGGTCTCGACATCGGCACCATCATCAACAAGAAGACGGTGGCCGCCAGCCACATCTTCCAGATGATGATGCGAGCCGACGTTCGCAACATGCGCACGCTGATGCTCGCCGACAGCGAGGTGGCCGAGTTCGTGGCGGCCGAAGGCTCGCGCATCACCAAAGACCCCGTGAAGGCCCTCGGCTTGCCGCGTGGTATTGCTATCGGTGGCCTGGTGCGCGGCAAGCAGGGCATCCTCGTCAATGGTAACACACAAATAGAAGCCGGCGACAGCGTTATTGTTTTCTGTCACCGGCACATGCTCGACAAAGCCGAGAAATTCTTCAAAAAGTCGCTACTTGGCTGGTAAAGCTCAGTAGGCGTGCTCGTCGTTTCGCAATTCTTCCCTGTCAATCTTCTTGCTGTCGATGACCCGCCAGCAGTACACGATGTAGGCCAACACGAAGGGCACCAGCAGCGACACCCAGAACATGGTGTTCAGCGTGAACTCGCTGCTGCTCGAGTTCTTAATCGTGAGCGACATCTGCAGGTCGTAGGTCGATGGATAGTAGGCCGTGTGGTTCCAACCGGCGCAGAGCAGCAGACTCAGCACTGTGAGCACCGTGCCGATACCGGCGGGCCAGATGCCCCTGAACACCGAAGTTCCTGCTTTGCTGATCGAGCTGCTGGCATGCATCTCGCTGACGATGCCCCACAACACCAACACCACGCCCACCAGCAGCATGAGCAGCAGCGGCCACATCTCCACAAAGTTATGCAGGTATTTGTTGGGTTCCATGAAGATGGTTCCGTTGTCGTCGTAGGCATAGCCGTCCTTCAGCAGCAGGTGAATCAGATAGGCCACGAAGAGCAGCACGAAGGGGACGGCGTTGCCCACCAGCCTGACGCTGGAGCGGAAGCGCACATCCTCGTCGGCCACATTATTAATAATATAGAGCGTGCCCAATGTGCGAGCCAGGAACATCACCGCCAGACCCAGCACCAGCACCCACGGATTCAGCAGGGCATCGAGGCCATGCGAGGCGTTGCCCCAGTGGCTGATTACCGGCGTAAGGGCCTCGGCATCGAGCATGTTCCCTTTCTCCACCACGAAGTTACTGCCTTCGAAGAAGGTGGCCACGGCACCACCCAGCAGCAGCGGACCCAGGATGCCGTTCAGCACCAGCATCCACTGGAAGGTGCTCGGCCCAAGGATATTGCCCAGCTTGTTTTGGAACTCATAGCTCACAGCCTGCACCACGAAGCTGAACAGGATGATCATCCACAGCCAGTAGGCACCGCCGAAACTGGTGCTATAGAACAGCGGGAACGAGGCAAAGAACGCACCGCCGAAGGTGACGAGCGTCGTGAACGTGAACTCCCACTTGCGCCCGGTGCTGTTCACCACCAAGCGGCGCCCTTCGGCCGTCCAACCCAGCGTGCGAACCATGCTGTTGGCGCCTTGCACAAACATCAGGAATACGAGGATGGCACCGAGCAGCGACACGATGAACCACCAGTAGTGTTGCAAAAAGTCGTATGTCATATTCTCTGCTTTTAATCGTCTTAATCCGTTTAATCCGTCTTAATCCGTTGTTTTTATTCTACAAAATCCTTGTGCGGGCCTTTTTTGATCTGTTTCAGCATGATGCTGATTTCCACGCCCAGCATGGTGGTGAACAGACCGAGGAAGATGATGAATGTCAGGGCTACGGAACCGGAGCTGAGGTCGCTCACGGCAGCCCATGTGGGCAGCATGTCCTGGATGGTCCACGGCTGGCGACCCAGCTCGGCCACCAACCATCCGCTCTCACTGGCGATATAGGCCAACGGCAACATGATGATGGCGGCCCAGCACAGCCAACGGGGCTGGCTGCCACTGGCGGGCACATCGGCCTCGGCCTCATCCAGCAGACCCAGCGCCGCCAGCAGACGGCGACTGAATATCGACACAAAGGGAATATTATATGCCAGCACCCACACCAGGCCAAAGAACAGGATGAGCAGGCATCCCATGCCCACCATCGTGCGGAAGGCCCAGAAGTTCAGGGCGATGGGCGGCACCAGCTGACTCTTGTCGTTGACGTAGCCATAACCAAAATACTTTTCGTTCTCGCGGAACACCTTCAGCTGCTCTTCGCTCTTTGTCTCGCGATAGGCCTGCAGCGCCGCGATGGCTTTCTTGCCACGGGCAATCTTCTCGTCGGCCGACGGCTCTCGTGTTCCGTCGGGGCGCGTATAGCCGTTCAGGATGTCGTTAATGCCGGGCACGTAACCGTCGAGCGTGTTCGTGGCCATCAGCGACAGGGCGTAAGGCATTGCCACTTTCAGCGCTGGTTCGCCGTCGTGCTCATAGTCGGGCTGTCCGATGGGGTTCACCCAAGCCACCAGCGTCAGCGGCTGCTCCGTGCCGCCGTTGTAGAGAGCTTCCATGGCAGCCAACTTCATCGGCTGCGCCTCTGCCACGTCCTGACCGCTCTTATGGCCCGTCAGGGCGGCACCCACCGAGGCCACCAGACCCACCACGGCAGCAATCCTGATGCTCTTCAGTGCCAGCTCCTTGTGGCGTTTCTTCAGCAGATACCAGCAGCTCACGGCCACCACGAACACGGCGCCGATAATCCAAGCCGAGATGACCGTGTGCAGGAACTTGTCGACGGCGAAGGGCGACAGTGCCACATCGGCAAACGATGTCATCTCATTGCGCATCGTGTCGGGGTTGAACTCGCAGCCCACGGGATACTGCATCCAGGCGTTGGCCACCAATATCCACCACGCCGAGAGCGTCGCGCCGATGCCCGTCAGCCAAGTGCTCGCCAGGTGGAAGCCCGCGCTCACCTTCTTCCAGCCAAAGAACATCACCGCCACGAAGGTGCTCTCCATGAAGAACGCCACGATGCCCTCCACGGCCAGCGGCGCACCGAAGATGTCGCCCACCAGCCACGAGTAGTTGCTCCAGTTGGTGCCGAACTCAAACTCCAGGATGATGCCCGTGGCCACGCCCATGGCGAAGTTGATGCCAAACAGGCGTTGCCAGAACTGCGATGTCGTGCGCCAGAAGTCGGCGCTCTCGTCGCCCCGCTTCTGCCGCCGGTAGTAGATGGTCTCGCAGATGCCCATGATGAGCGCCAAGCCCAGCGTGAGCGGTACGAACAGCCAGTGGAAGATAGCCGTCAGCGCAAACTGCGCCCTCGACCAGTCAACCATACCGGCGTCAATGGTTAATAGTACGTCTTGCATAGTCGTTATTTATTCGTTTTATAACTTCAATATAGCAGTAACACCTACCGTCTATAGTCTACAGTCTATAGTCTACAGTCTATAGTCTACAGTCTAAAGTCTAAAGTCTAAAGTCTAAAGTCTAAAGTCTATAGTCAATAGCCTACAGTCAACCGCCTATCGTCTCTCAATTAGTTCGTTGGCCACGAAGTCCGCCTCCTGTCCTTCCTCGGCATGGCTGCTCAGAAAGTCGGGGAAGAAAAACAGTTTCAGCACCACGAAGATGATGAACAGTTTCACCAATATCACCAGCCACAGCGTCTTCCCCACCGTCATGCTGCGGAAGCCGTCGTAGTACAGGTTGAACACCCTTCGTGCCAGTCCTTCTTTCATTTTGCCTCGCCCTCGCCGTACACATAGTCGAAGGCCCCGCTGCGGTAGTCGAAGACCTCGTCCTTGCGGAAGAAGCGTTTCAGCTCGATGGCAGCGTTCTCGGCCGAGTCGCTGGCGTGCACGATGTTTTGCTGGTTGCTCATCGAGAAGTCGCCGCGGATGGTGCCCGGTGCTGCCTCGCGACCGTTCGTCACGCCACACATCTGGCGAACTACATGCACCGCGTCAACGCCCGTCAGTGCCAGTGCCACCACCGGCGATGTCTGCATGGATGCAGCCAGCGACGGGAAGAACGGACGGTCAGCAAGGTGCGAATAGTGTTCGCGTAGAATCTCGTCGCTCAGCTGCATCATTTTCATGCCACTCACGCGAAGGCCGCGCTGCTCAAAGCGTGTCACCACGGCGCCTATCAGCTGACGTTGCACGCAGCTGGGCTTCAGTAATACTAATGTCGTCTCCATACTCATGTTGTTTTAGGTTAATAATGCGCAAAGATAGTGTTTATTCCCCATATCTCCAAATAATACGCGAAAAATTTTTGACCCGCTCGAAAAAGCGAATGAAAAAGTGTGCTTTTTCTTTTGCTTTTTCCTCGCTTATTCGTACCTTTGCACTACCAAAAACCAAAAGCCATGCTACAGATACGCTGCAAGAACAACAACGTCACCAAGAGCTTCCCCGAGGGCAGCTCGCTCCTCGACGTCTACCAGGAGTTTCAAGACGACATCAAGCTCCCCTACCCCGTCGTCTCCGCAAAGGTCAACAACACCTCGCAGGGGCTGAAGTTCCGACTCTATCAGAACCGCGACGTTGAGTTCCTCGACGCCCGCGAGGGCAGCGGCCACCGCGTCTATGTCCGTTCCCTCTGCTTCCTCCTCTACAAGGCCACCCAGGACCTCTTCCCCGGCTCCAAGCTCTTCATCGAGCACTCCCTCTGCCGCGGATTCTACTGCAATTTCAAAAAAAGAAACCAACAGACCCACCCCCAACAGACCCACCCCCAACAGACCCACCCCCAACCCCTCCCTGTAGGGAGGGGAGTAGATAGTTCTGCTGTAGATATTTCCAATGGCAAGTCTATATACTCCCCTCCCTACAAGGGAGGGGCCGGGGGAGGGTCTGTAGGGGATGGGGGAGGGTCCGCTGGGCCTTCTGTCACCGATTCCGATGTAGAGAAGTTAAAGCAGCGCATGCAGGAAATTGTCGACCTCGACATCCCCTTCCGCCGCACCGAGGCCACCAACGAGGAGGCCATTCGTGTCTTCAGCGAACGAGGCTTCCAGGACAAAGTGAAGCTCCTCGAAACCAGCGGACAGATTTATAACGACTACTACACCCTCGGCGACACCGTCGACTATTACTACGGCCCCCTCGTCCCCTCCGCCGGCTACCTGCAGGTGTGGGGACTGGAGCGCTACGAGGATGGCCTACTCCTGCGCGTGCCCGACTGGAACCAGCCCGACCGCCTCGCCGAGAAGGTCGACCAGCCCAAGACCTTCGGCATGTTCGCCGAGAAGACCCGTTGGGACATCATCATGCGGCTCTCCAACGCTGGCGATGTCAACAAGGCCATCATGCGCGGCTATGCCTCCGAGCTCATTCAGGTGAGCGAGGCCCTCCAGGAGAAAAAGATTGTGCAGATAGCAGAGGAAATCGACCGACGCTTCCACCGCGAGCAAAACCCCGTCCGGCTCGTCCTCATCACAGGACCCTCCAGCTCCGGCAAGACCACCTTCTGCAAGCGTCTCTCCGTGCAGCTCCTCGCCTGTGGCCTGCGCCCCGCCACCTTCTCCACCGACGACTACTTCGTCAACCGCGTCGACACCCCCAAGCTGCCCAACGGCGACTACGACTTCGACAACATCGAGGCCGTCGACTACCACCTCATGGAAGACCATCTCACACGCCTCATGCAGGGTGAGCGCGTAGAGGTTCCCGAATACAACTTCACTACAGGAATGCGCGAATTCAACGGAAAAAAATTGAAGATTGGAGGCGACACCGTGCTCATCATCGAGGGCATTCACGCCCTCAATCCGCTCCTCACCCGACAGATTCCCGACGAGCTGAAATACAAGATCTACATCTCTGCCCTCACCAGCATCTCGCTCGACGACCACAACTGGATTCCCCCACGCGACAACCGACTGCTCCGCCGCATCATACGCGACTACAACAAGGGAGCCTTCACTGCCCGCGAAACCATCAGTCAGTGGAAAAACGTCTGCGACGCCGAGGACCGCTGGATCTTCCCCTTCCAGGAGACCGCCGACGTGATGTTCAACTCCGCCCTCAACATCGAGTTCGCCGTCCTCCGAACCCACGCCGAGATCATCCTCACCTCCGTCCCCAAGAACTGCCCCGAGTACAGCGAGGCCCACCGCCTCCTCAAGTTCATCCACTTCTTCCTCCCCGTCGGCGACCAGGAGATACCCCCCACCAGCATCATGCGCGAGTTCGTGGGCGGCTCCAGCTTCAAGTATGATAGGTAGGCCCCCAACCCCCTTCCATCTCCAGTCCGTCCCAGTCCCCCTCAAAAGCCCATTAACCCCAATAACCCCATCATCCCCAATAACCCCATCATCCCTATCCCCCAAAAGCAATGACCCCGCAAAAAACCACCCTCTGCCTCGGCTCCTACGACGAGCTATACATCATCGACCTCAACAAGGTCATCTACATGGAGGCCGACGACCACTACACCAACGTCTTCTACGCCGCCGAAAGCTCCTTCATGCTCCCCTACGGCTTGGGCGACATCGAGAAGCGTATCCTCGACATGCCCTGGGCACGAAAACATCTTATGCGCCTCGGACGGAAGTACATCGTCAACCTCCGGTCCGTCTTCCGCATCAACACCGTCAAGGAAACCATCTTCCTCGTCAATCCTGCTGGTGGCACCATCAACCTCCATGTCTCCAAGCCTGTCCTCCGCTCGCTCATCGATCTCCTTCGCGCGCACGAACATTAATATATTTAATGAGCTGGAAAGAAATTTCGGGGAAATTTAGATTAATTCCTGCTCCCGCCAGAGTTAATTTCCCTTCATTTCCCACAATTTCTTTCCAAGGAAAAAAGGGGCTTATGAGCCTCAAAAAAATCTCGTACGAGATTTTTTCAAAAGTCGTTGACTTTTTTCAAAAAATCGTTACCAATTTTTCAGAAGGCGCCACCCCCTTTTTTCCACGCAAATCATTCATGGCCATTCGCGTCCCATTCTTGCGTTCCCATTCCCGCTGACGCGCCTTTCGGTGGCAAGCGGCAAGCCAAGCGTACGTTCATTTCCGTTGCGTCGCAGACAATATATAAATTTATGGATAATTCGCGGGCATTCACGGTCATTTATGTAGCGTCGCAGACGAAAAACCCCAAAAAACACCCCGTTTCCTTTGCGGAATTAAAACTTTTGCACTACCTTTGCACCGATTTATCCAACCAACGATTGTTTCACATTATTAAAATAGCAAAGAAATGAAAAAAGTCGCATTGTTGTTCGCCGCCGCTACCCTCCTCGTGGCATGCGCCGAGGAACCAAAGAAGAAACAAACAGGGGCCACACAAGAGCAGAAAGACTCCATCTACGAATCACTGAAGGCTGCCTATATGGCCGAGGCAGAATCCGTCCAGCCCAAGTTCGAGCTCCACGAGGGAGAGACCGTCATCGACTCGGCAGCTTGCATCGCAGAGGCAGAGGAAATAAAAGCCGCCATCATCGCCTCTGCCGACACCACCAACCCCCTCGTCAAAGCACAGCTAAGAGCTATTGTCAAGGACTTTGAGGAGAATCTGAAAGCTGAAGAGGAGGCCGCCCAGAAAGCAAAAGAAAAATGATCAAGAGAATAATCGCGGAAGATTGTCATTGATAGCTCTGTAAACGCAGACAAAAATATCATTTATGAATAATTCTTCGCCCGTTGCTTTTTTTATAGGAGCTCAGGCGAGCAAACTCGGAGCACGGTCATTTACGGTCATTTACGTAGCGTCGCAGACATATCAACTATAATTCCCGTTTGTGATTTCGCGAAAAAAATCGCAGGTTTGGCGTTTTACACTACTATTATGCATACACCATTTAGCAAAAAAACTTAATTTTGCACGGTAATATCGAAGAGAAAATGTACTATTTAATTCACTTTATTTATTAACAATTTAAAAATGATTAGCTTATGAAGAAGTTTTTTCTTACAATGCTGGTAGGCCTACTGCCACTAGTTGGCTGGGCCAACGATGGGCCTGACGTGAAGTTGGCTTCTGTTGAGACGGAGTACGATGGTAATAACACCGTTCAGCCTGCCCTCTCCGCAGCATGTAGATTGTATGGTGATGTAATCATCGCAGTGAAGTACCTCGGTCACGAGGGTGATCAAGACCCCGTTACCACTTGGGACATTGATGACGTCAACACGTGGGACAATTTCCCCGTCAGAGATGCTGGTGAATACATTGTCGTAGTTGAAAGAGACGGTATTCATAGTGGTCGAGTTGAAACTCCTAGGGCTCCTATGAAAGCCGAAGGTGATGGTGAGACCGCCGTTGGTGGCGATGGTGATGACGAAGGCGATGGCGACGACGAAGGCGACGACGACGATGAAATCGGCGAGATTTATGAACTCACCTACACCGTCTTACCACTTGATCGCCCCTGCAAATTGGCCAACTGTGCTAAGGTGTATGGAGCAGATTTCCCTAAACCTAGATACTACAATGACAACAAATGGCCAGCAGGCGATTCAAAAAACGTTTTTGAGGGTGGAACAATAGTATTTTCTGATTTGGCATTTGATGCCGTAGGTACACAAGCTATTTGGTATACTGGTGATGTTTATATTAAAAAGCCAAACGGCGAAATAGACTATAACTATGTGAACCCTGTCACAGGTGGTGGTACTGCTAGTTGTGATGTGACACCTGCCAAGATATATGCTCACGCTCTCAATGCTGAAAAGACATTTGGCGAGTGCGACGAGGATGTCGAATTCGATTACGAATACTTAGGATGGACAAAACCTCTTGGCACAGATACCGAGCTCGACACCTATGAGAGTCAAGTCACAGATGGTGCGAATACGGAAACCGTTAAACGCGCTGAAGGACAGGATGGCAAGGACGTTGGCGAGTATGATCTTATTGTTAAGCACGATCAAGTTAAGTTTAAAAACTATGTAATCGTCGACGAGCCCTTCGAGTTCGAGGGCGAGATGCTGCCTGAGCAGGGCAAGCTGACCATCAACCAGAAGAGCCTCAATGACGACGACATTGAAGTAACTTGGACATTCTCGAATGAGACCGGTGAAATCACCGCTGAGAACCCCTACATCTATGGTCAGGCCTTGACAATTGCTGTGAAGGTGGTTCACAAGAACGTCTGCACCGAGGAGAACGGTGACATAACGCTGACTCCCGTTGACTACACTTCATGCTTAATTGTTGACGAATGTGACAAGATTGAAATTTGCGGCCAGGGCAACTACAAGGATTGCGAGAGTGTTACACCTCCCACACCCGATCCCACTTGCTTGACCATTACTGCTCAGGTTGAGGCTGAAACCCTTCATGCTTTTGATGCTGTTCCCGAAGTTGGGTACACTATTACTGGCTGGATTGGCGAAGATGGAACCGAAGCAAACATTAAGTTAGTTGAGGCTCTGCTGACTCCCAAGTTCTACAAGGCTACTGAGGACGAGGAAGGTAATCTTGTGAAGGGTGATGAATTTACCGGCGAAACATTGGATGCTGGCAAGTACATCATTGAAGTGGAGGTTGATCAGGCTAATTGGCCCGAAGCTCTGAATCTCTACAAAGTTGGTGGCGACGATTGTGAGGATCCCACTGGAACCAACATCACCGTTGATCCTATCTGTCTCGCAGATGCAGTTATCGAGATTATCGATGAACCCGTGGACGAAGAGGGCGAGCCAATGGATTGCTTCCCATACACTGGCAGCGAGATTAAGCCTGAAATCACTGTTACACTCGGTGATAAGGAGCTCGTAGAGGGCACCGACTATGAGGTTAAGTATACTAATAACATTCACGTTTCCGAAGCAGGTGCTACGATTACCGTGACTGGTCTGGGCAACTATGCCACCGACAGCCCGAACTGCGTTGCCACAATGAATTTCTGCATCGCTCCTTCTACAGCTACCGTCTATGTGGCTGACATCAATTTCGATGTTTACAAAGAAGTTATTGATCCCGAGGGCAATACTGTGAAGCAATATCAGAATGGTAAGTTCTACGCCCAGTATGAAACTGAAAACAACATCACGCTTGGTTATAAAGGCATCACAGCTGAGAAACTGGAGGCACTCGGCCTCGAGATTAAGGGCAAGCGCTTCGGAGGCGAGACTGTAGGCTACTACTCGGTTGCTATCTTCAATGGCGACGAGCAGCTCACTCCTGGCAAATTGAAATATGAAGGTGAGGAAGCAGTCGTGACCTCTACGCTCACTGAGGGAGAGAAGACATTTGGCGACATCAAAATTAAGTTCCTTCCTGGTCTGTACGAAATCAAGAAGAACAGCGAGCCTCTGAGCTACGAATGGAATCCCACCAAGGTTTATGGTGTGCTCAGATTGGATCTCACTCGTATGAAGGATCCTACCTACATCGAGGATTTGAAGGCTGAGTATCGTGAGTTCTTCAAGGGTGCTACCTATCATGGACTTGACAACGATGCCAAGGCTCTGATCGACAAGAACATCATCAACATCGATAATATCACCATGGCTGACATCCACGTGTCGCCCGTCGTGGATGGTGTCGTAGGCGATGAGTACACAATCGAACAATTCGCTGCATTGGTTAAGCGCACTCATGGCAACATCCCCGTTGGTAAGTACTTTGTCAACATCACTGGTGCTGAATCTGTCAACTACCAGCTTGGTACTGTCACCATGAACGTCGAAGTGACGCCGCGTCCTATCGGAATCGAGTTTAGCAATCAGACCAGTGGCAAGCACGGCTCATTCAATGCAGATGCTGTTACCTACACAATTGTTACAGTAGACGGCAAAGATGTACAAGGTCTCGCAACGGGTGACAATGATGAAACCGACTTGAACATCAAGGCTAAGCTCGACGGCGAGAATATTACTCTCGACGAAGAGGCATTCTTTGATGACACCAAGGTTAGCGGCGTTTACAAGTACATCGGCATGAACTACGAGCCCATTGTTACAGATGGTAAGTACATTATCGATGACGAGCCTCTGCACTTCATCATCCACCGCACCGCAAGAAACATCAACTGGATTGACAAGGAACAAACCGAAGAGACTGATCTTGCAATCAGTACTTGGAACGACACGGAAGATCGCATCATTGCCTTCGACGGCGAGACTGTAGAGACCGTATACTTCCGCACCTTCAATGCTGCCAAGGTTGCTGACGACAACCTCGAACAGCTCTTCCCCGATCCAGAGCTCGAGCCTATAACTTATAAGGACAAGGACGGCAATGTTGTTGACGAGAATGGTGGATTCTGGCTGTACTCCAACAAGTGGTACAGCATGGTGCTGCCCTTCGACATTTACGTGTACGAATTTGGTACGCATCCTGTGTTCGGTCACGCTGTGATCAACGTGCTCGACGAAAAGAATGCTGATCCTCTCAAGATGCAGTTCAAGCTGCAGGAAGTTGGTATCATCAGGGCCAACACTCCGTTCATCTTCAAGGTGGGCGACAAGGGTGATCCCGATACATACCTCGCAACAACAGGTGAAGGCGAGGATGAAATGGCAACCACTCCTATCGCAAATCTCGATGAGCTCACCTTCACGAACAAGAAGATTGTGAAGCCCGCTAAATTCGATGAGATCTATGTTGAGGATGATTCTAAGTTACGTTTCTATGGTTCCTACAGTGGTAAGGGTTGTCTGAAAGACTATGAGTACTACTTCTCAATTGCTCCTATGCTTGAGTCGTTCGATGGCTACTACTTCGGAAGCGATGATAACACTTCATGGCTGTATCCCAGCACATGCTACGGTGTTGATGGCAATCACGCAGCAGGAGCTCGTCAGCTCATCGTCCAGGAAGAGGATGGCTCATTCACAGCAATCAAGTCGATTGAGAACGTGACCTACACCAACAACGCAGAGGGCTGGTTCACCACCAACGGTATGAAGCTCAACGCTCAGCCCACTCAGAGAGGTATTTACATCCACAATGGCAAGAAGGTCGTTGTGAAGTAAACAGGAACGATAAAGAAGTGCGCCTGGACTTAGTCCAAGCGACTACAAGGGTGCACTTCTTTCTTTAATCACAAATCAATCAACTTTTAAAGTTAGAAAGATGAAAAAGAAGATTTATCAAATGCCTGAGGCCTATGTAGAGGATCTCTATGAAGAGGAGGCTCTACTGGATGCTAGTGTTGCCCCAGAAGGCCCTGAGAACAAGGGCAATGGCGACAAGTATAGTGAGTGGGATGACTAATATTTGACTCACGTCATAAAACACATTTCACATTGGTGGGGTGGCTTCGAAGCCATCCCACTTTGTATATATTAAGCTAAACGCACTGAGTCACATACTTATTAAAGAACTTTAGGCGCAAAGATTACTTGGCAATAGGAAAAGCTCAAATCTATTTGGCTTTTCTCACGAATTTTCGTAACTTTGCACCCGAAAAGACGTAATTACTTTATTAAACTATCTTGAAAATGAAAAAGTTCTTTGTAGCCGCCCTGCTCCTCCTCACAGGAGCAACCACCATGACGGCACAGACGCAGATGCCAGCCATCCCTATCGATGAGGCAGTGCGCATCGGCAAGCTCGACAATGGTTTGACCTACTACATCCGCCACAACGAGTGGCCAGAGCATGTGGCCAACTTCTACATCGCCCAGCGCGTGGGCTCCATCCAGGAGGAGGAGAGCCAGCGCGGACTAGCGCACTTCCTGGAGCACATGGCCTTCAACGGCAGCGAGCACTTCAAAGGCAACGACCTGATTGAGTTCTGTCGTTCGCTCGGCGTGGAGTTCGGCAGCGACCTCAATGCCTACACCAGCATCGACCAGACGGTTTACCGTGTGTGCAATGTGCCCTCTGCCCGTCAGAGTGCGCTCGACTCTTGCATGCTCATCCTGAAAGACTGGAGCAACGGCCTGCTGCTGCAGAAAGAAGAGATTGTGAAGGAGCGCGACGTGGTGCACAACGAATGGCGACTGGGCGAGGGTCCATCGCAGCGCCTCATCACCAAGGCCCTGCCTAAGATGTATCCTGGTTCGAAGTACGGCGTACGCATGCCCATCGGTCTGATGAGCGTCATCGACAACTTCAAGCCCAAGACCCTGAAGAAGTACTACCAGAAATGGTATCGCCCCGACAACCAGGCCATCATCGTGGTGGGCGACATTGACGTGGACCACTTTGAGCAGAAGGTGAAAGAGCTCTTCGGCGGCATCAAAGTGAATCCCAAGGCTCCGAAGGTGGTGCCCGAAGAGGTGCCCGACAACGACGAGGCCATCTACATCTTCGAGAAGGACAAGGAAATGCAGGTGAACCAGCTCATGGTGTTCATGAAGCACGATGCCACCAAACCCGAGGAGAAGAACAACATGGACTACCTCATCGAGGTGTATGTGAAGAACGTGATTTCGAATATGTTCAATGCCCGTCTGCAAGAGCTCACCAACGACCCCGACTGCCCCTTCCTGCAGGCCTCGGGCGATGATGAGAACTATCTGCTGGCCCGCACAAAGGACGCATTCCAGCTCGTTGGTGTGCCCAAGGAAGGTCGCGACATGGAGACGCTCACCACCCTCATCCGTGAGGCTCGCCGCGTGGCAAAGTTCGGTTTCACCGAGACGGAGTATGAGCGTGCCAAGGCCGACTACCTGAGCAGACTGGAGAAGACCTACACCAATCGCGCAAAGATTACCAACGATGCCTATGGCAACGATTATCGCGACCACTACCTCAACAATGATCCTATCCCCTCTATCGAGACGCTCTTCCAGACCATGCAGATGCTGGCTCCGAACATCCCCGTGGAGGTGGTGAACCAGGTGCTGCCCGAGCTTATCACCGACGGCGACAAGAACTTGGTGGTGATGGAGTGGGCACGCGAGGCCGACGGCTTGAGCTATCCCACCGAGGACGACATGAGAGCCGCTGTGCAGAAAGCCCGCAACGAGGAAATTGCCGCCTATGTGGACAACGTGAAGGACGAGCCCCTCATCGCCGAGATGCCCGCAAAGGGTAGCATCGTGAGTGAAACCACCGACAAGACCTTTGGCTATAAGGAGTTGAAGCTGAGCAACGGCGCCACGGTGCTGCTGATGCCCACCGACTATAAGGACGACGAGGTGGTACTGCAAGGCTGGGCCGATGGCGGCAAGAGCCTCTATGGCGAGAAAGACTTCAACAGCCTGAAGATTTTCGACGAGGCTATAGGCCTCAGCGGTCTGGGCAACTTCAACCAAACCGAGCTGGCTAAAGCAATGGCAGGAAAGAATGCCAATGCCGACCTGTCGCTCACCGACTTGCGCCAATATGTCAACGCACACTCCACGCCGAAGGATTTGGAAACGATGTTCCAGATGTTGTACCTCTATTTCACCAACATCAACAAGGATGAGAAGCAGTTCCAAAACCTCATCAACATGCTCGATATGGCGCTGAAGAACAAGTCGCTCTCGCCCGATGCCGTCTATAGCGACTCCCTCGCTTGCACGCTCTACAACCATAATCCCCGCTTCATGACGCCCGATGTGAAGGATCTGCCCACGATGGACTACGACCGCATCCTGCAGATTGCCAAGGAGCGCTATCGTAACGCTTCGGCCTTTACCTTCACCATCGTCGGCAAGTTCGACGAGAAAGAAATTCGCCCGTTCATCGAGCAGTATATCGCTTCGCTGCCCAGCACAGGCGAGCCCGCCGAGAAGGGCCGCGACGTGCAGACGATTGCCAAGGGTAAGGTAAAGAACCACTTCACCATGAAGAGCGAGAGCCCCAAAGCCACCGCTGTGGAGATATGGTCGGCCGACGCGAAATACACGTTAGATAACGTGGTGAAGATTGACGCCGTGGGTCAGATTCTCTCCATGGTCTATCTCAAGACCATCCGCGAGGACGAGAGTGCTGCCTACAGCTGTGGCGCCTCTGGAGGTATCAACCTGCGTGGAGGCACCCCGAAGCTGATGCTGCAGGCCTATTGTCCTATGAACCCCGACAAGAGCGAGATTGCCCTGCGTCTGCTGCACGAGGGAATGGACAACGCCGCCAAGCAGATCGACCCCGACCAGCTGCAGAAGGTGAAGGACTACATGCTGAAGCAGATTGACCTCGATGCCAAGACCAACAGCTACTGGGTGGGCGCCATCGACAAGATGCGCACCTTCGGCGTGGACGTCTACCACGACTACAAGAAGACCGTTGAAGCCTTGACGCCCGAGTCGATCAGCAAGTTCATCCGCGAGAAGCTGCTCGGCAGCGGCAACCACATCGAGGTGGTAATGCTCCCCGAGAAGTAAGCTTCAACAATCCACAAATTTCTTTTTACTGCTGTCCGCTAAAAACGTTTTTAGCGGACAGCATTCATTATTTTCTCTGCTCCGTCTTCTTTTCTTTCGATTTTTCGTAACTTTGCCAACAATTTGGCGAAGTTACTTACGCTCGACATAAAAAATGAATTAATTCATTTTGTTCTGCACTCGCTTTTTCGTAACTTTGCAGCCGAAATCGTATCGAGTCATGTCATTCCTCACCCGAACCTATCCATTTAAGCAGAGCAAGAAGTGGCTCCGCGACGGCATCGTCTATGGCCTCCTCATCTGGGCGATACTCTGGCTGCTGCAGCCATTTGGATTCAGCATGTATCAGGGCAACAAATGCCTGATAGCAGCCCTCTTCGGGCTTATCACGTCGGTATGTTATGTGCTGTACGGATGGGGAATGTTCAAGCTCTTGCTGCATCACATCAAACCGTGGCGCATCTGGCACCAGGGATGTGCAGTGCTGGGGCTGATACTCTTTATCGCCATCTGCAACCTCCTGCTGTTCTCCATCCTCTTCCATTATCCCATCACGACGCCGTTAATTCTAATGTTCCTGTATTGGACGATAATCATTGGCATCTTCATTACCGTCCTTGCCATCGGCATCGACTATAATCGATACTTGAGAGAGAAAATGGAGGCGCTGCTGAGCAACACAACGGAGGAGCAGAAGGACCTCACGATAACCATCCACGACAGCAACGTGCGTGGCAACGACCTCTGCATCCCCATCAACAGTCTGCTCTATATCGAGGCGCAGAAGAACAACGTTTCCGTTTGCTATTTGAAAGACGAAAAGCCGACATGCATGGAGATTCATGCTACGCTGAGCGCCGTCATTGACGAGCTGAAAGACTACGAGAATATCTTCCAGTGCCACCGCTCGTTTGTGGTGAACGTGAACAACATCACCGCTGCACGGGGCAACTCCAACGGCTATCAGCTGACGCTTGGCACCTGCCCGAACAGCATCCCCGTCTCGCGTTCGTACGTGCCTCGGCTCAAGTCGTTCATCGCATAGCAAGCCTTAGTTATTCGTCCGAAAAGTTAGTCATTCGCCTGTGGGATTAGCTTTCCGTCAGCAGTTTTAGCTGTCTGTCACGGGAATTTGGTGGTTTCAGAATCTTGCCGTACTTTTGCGGCATGAAACATCGATTCACACTTCTCATTTTCCTCCTGATGGCTGTCGGCAAGATGTCGGCACAGAGCATCATTTCGGGCACCATCACAGACGGACGGAACCCGCTGGGCGGCGCCAACGTATTTATAAAAGGTACGATTGACGGTTGCCTATCCGACTCCCTCGGACGTTTTTCGTTCAGCACCGCCGTGACAGGTGAGGCTACGCTGCAAGCTACCTTCATGGGGTTTGATGATTACACCATGACGGATGACGCCAGCCAGATGACCGACCTCCGCATCCAGCTTTCGGAACGGGCTGCCACCATCAACGAGGTAGTGGTGACCGCCAGCACCTTCAGCTTTGGCAAGAGCGAGAACTTCAAAACGATGGACGCGCTCGATGTGGTGATGGCCGGCAACTCATGTGGCGACATCGTGGCCGCCCTGCAGACGCTGCCAGGCACGCAGATGGTGGGCGAGAACGGCAAGCTCTACGTGCGTGGCGGCGAGAGCGATGAATGTCAGACCTTCGTCAACGGTATGCACGTGCTGGTGCCTTATAGTACCAACACGCAGAACAACGCCGTGCGCGGGCGCTTCTCGCCATTCCTTTTCAAGGGCATCAACTTTTCACTAGGTGGCTATGGCGGCGAATACGGTCAGGCCCTCTCGTCGGTGCTGCCCATGGAGACCACCGATGCCGCCACCAGCGACAAATACGGCGTGAGCGCATCGCTGGTAGACTGGAACGTGGGCGGCACGAAAGCGTTCAGGAACAGCAGCCTGTCGTTCAACACTGCGCTGACCAGCATGGGACTCTACGACGAGTTGTTCACACAGCGACAGGACTTCAGCCGTCCTTATCGCAAGCTGTCGGGCGAGGCTCAATACAAGCAGGAGTTCAATGCGTCGAGTGTTCTGAAATCCTACGTGGGCTACGACCTGACATCCGTAGGACAGCATATCGACGGACGCAACCTGATGCTGACAGAGCACAATGGCTATGCAAACGTCACACACAAGGCGACCATAGGCCACGGCGCAACCCTCTTCACCGGTATGGCCATTTCTTCCGTTTTCATCGACATCGACGATGCGCTAGCCGCCGGCGACCATTACCGCAACCAGCGTCATGAAATCCACTTGAAGGCCGAAGTGCGCAAGGTCTGTTCCGACGCGTTGAAACTGTCGGCTGGGGCCGAGGATTACATCCGCCACAGCACGCAGACTTACGAAGCCTACCATTATCAACTCGACTACAACCTCCTGGCCACTCACGTCGATGCCCAATGGCGCGTGGTTCCCCGGTTGTTTCTCAACCTATCGGCAAGGGCAGAGCTGATGAGGTCCCACGGGCTGCTGATGCCAAGGGCAACGCTGAGCTATATCCCCAACAAACACGTGCAACTCTCTTTCGTTGCCGGGCGCTACAGCCAGACCGCTGCCGACGACTACCTGGCACGTAGCCAGCACCACATCAGCCAAAGCACGGCCGATCACGCCATCCTCTCCATGCAGTTTAAAAGTCCGACAACGCTGCTGCGCATCGAACCCTATTGGAAACGTTACCACCATCTGCCCCTGTTGCAGAATGGCATCTACCAGTGGCAGGGCCGTGGCAACAGCAAGGGCGTGGACCTCTTCGTGGAAGACCATTCACTCACCAAGCAGCTCACGACCACGCTCTCTTACTCCTTCAACGACTCCAAGAGGCTCTATTTAGATTATACCGAGATGCAGACACCCGACTTCGCCTCACGCCACAATCTGCGGCTCACGGCAAAATACGCCATTGGCAAGGCCATCGTCGGCTTGTCGGAATCATACGCCAGCGGCCGACATTTCCCCAATGGCACCACGCCCCATTACAACAGCGTAGATGCCAACCTCACCTATCTGGTAAGCCCGAAAATCATCGTCTATACGTCGCTGAACAACATCTTTGGCCGCACCAACATCTTCCGCTACGACGCAAACGGCAACGACGTGGTGGCTTCACGCGACCGTTTCTTTTACATCGGCATATTTGTTTCACTTAAAAATAACAAAGCTTATGACATCTCAAATTTTTAAAACAAACGTGACTTTTAAACATTTCATGTTAGCAATCGCCCTCTTCCTGACGGCATCGGTAAGCATCCAAGCCCAACAGCCAACCATGCAGGCGCTCATCGGCAAGTCGCTCTCCAAGCTCCAGCAGCCCACGCCGGAGGCTTTCCTCAACTGCATTGCAGAGCTGAAACGTATCGACACGATGTTCCCCGACAGCATCCAGCCCAAGCATCAGATGGCGCTGCAGAGTCTGCAATTCGCAGTGATGAACCCCCATGCCTCGCATACGGAGAACCTGCTGGCCGAGACAGAACAAACCATTGCGAAGATGGAAAAGATGAAGAACGCCGACCAATCGGACATCTGCACGCTTCGCGGTTTCCTCTACATGGTGCGCATCGTGCAGAACCCCGCCCAGAACGGGCAGCGTTACTACATCGACGTGATGCGGAACTACGAGAAAGCCCTAAAGCTCAATCCCGACAACCAACTGGCCAAGCAACTGCAAGAGCGCTTCTATGAGGGGATGAGACAACAGACGGAGTAACGAAATTACTCCGTCTCGGCAAAAAAAGAAACGAGTTTCTTTGTTTTGCTCTCGACTTTTCACAACTTTGCCGTCTGCGACGGCGAAATTACTCCGTCTCGGCAAAAAAAGAAACGAGTTTCTTTGTTTTGCTCTCAACTTTTCGTAATTTTGCAACATACTTTCCGAAACAACGAGAGCACCGATGAAATGGCACTTATTTGAGCATGCGCCACTGTTGCCGCTGACAGTGTGCCTCATGGTGGGCATTGCCGTGGGCAGCCTACTACAGCCGGCAACCGCGTGGACGTGGCCCTTGGTGCTGCTGGGCCTGGTGACGGCCGCGCTGCTGGCGGGCCGTTGGCCTATCGTCCAAAGCCTGGCGCTCTACCTTTGCTTCGTGGTGCTGGGCATGGCGGTGGCTCCACACGATGCGGAGCAACAGGCAGACTGCGCCAATATGGAGGCGGTGGTGGCCTCGCTGCCCGCCGAGCGCCCCAAGACGCTGATGGTGGAACTGCTGCTGCCGCAGACAGGCGAGCAACGACGATGCTATTTCTGGAAAGATGAGGCTGTCCGCACGTTGACGATAGGCGACGACCTGATAGTGAACATCCACGATGAGCGGTTTGTGTGGAGTGGCGACTGGCAACGCGGCGGCGATGGCTTCAACCAGCTGTCGCGTTGGCAGCGCATGCGACTGCGGGCTTTGCAGTGGCGAGGCAAGCTGCTGGCGAATATTCGACAGCAGGGTGGCGACGATGCCGCCGTAGCCGTGCTGGCCGCCATGACGCTGGGCGACAAGTCAGGGCTGTCGGCCGAGGTGCGCGAGACCTACTCCATCAGCGGCGCCTCGCATGTGCTGGCCTTGAGCGGACTCCATCTGAGCATCATCTACCTGCTGCTGACGCAGCTCACGCTGGGACGCCGTCGTTTCTGGCTGGGTCAAGTGCTACTGGTGGTGGCCATCTGGGCTTTTGCGCTGCTCACAGGGCTTAGAAACAGCCTGGTGCGTGCCGCCACGATGCTCACTGTCTATTCGCTCTTCGCCCTTGGCGGACGTCGCCATGCGCCCCTGGGGGTGCTCAGCTTCACGGCGATGGTGATGCTGCTTGTAGACAGCCACGCGCTCTTCGATGTGGGCTTCCAGCTGTCGTTCATGGCCATGCTGGGCATCCTGCTGTTCACGCCCCTCTTCAACGGCTTCGTGTCGCAGCAATGGCTGATGGAGCACCGTGTAGTCAGGTGGCTCTTTGGCTTGGCGTGCGTCAGCGTGGCGGCACAACTGGGCACGGCTCCGCTGGTGGCCTACTACTTTGGCCGTTTCTCCACGTGGTTCCTGTTGACAAACCTGATAGTGGTGCCCGCCGCCACCGTCATTCTGGCGGGGGCTGTGGTGGCGCTGGTAGTGCCCGCTGCCAGCGCAGCGCTGCTATGGATGGTGGGGACGATGAACACGGCCTTGCAGGGCATCACAAAACTGCCACTTGCAAGCATCGAGGGTCTTCACCCTTCACTGCTGCAAGTGGCATTGCTGTATGTGGCTGTGGGCGTTCTCTACGCCCTGCTCCGAAAAATCAATTGTAGCGCAAGATCTGTCCCGGCTTGATGGTCGAGCGCGTTGTGATGCGGTTCAGGCGGCAGAGAGCGCTGACACTTGTTCCGTGCTTGCGGGCGATGGCCGAGAGGGACTCGCCGCGCTGCACCTTGTGATAGCTGGCCTGCTGACGGTTGTTGTTGGCAGAGCGCTTGCTGGTGGTCTTAGCCTTTGCCTGTGGCTTCTGCTGCTCCTGCTGTGCCAGTTGTGCATAGTCGGTATTGTCAGTGCCACCCTGGCCACCCACGCCGCGCAGCTTTGTGGCCACGATGCTCTCCTGGTTGTAGGTAGCCTTACGGAACAGGTAGTAGTCGCCCACCACGTCCTGGTTGTAGAAGTCGAACATCAGGGCTGGGTTGAGGGCGGTTCCGCAAAGGCGCGTCTCGAAGTGCAGATGCGAACCTGTGCTGCGACCCGTGCTGCCACCCAGTCCGATGGGCTGTCCGGCGCGCACCTCCTGGTTCTCGGCGCACAGATGCTTCGACATGTGGCCATAGATGGTCTCCAGTCCGTTGTCGTGACGAATAACCACGTATTTACCGTAGCCCTTCGGCTCGAAGCGCACGACGCGCACCTTGCCCGAGAAGGCAGCGTAGATGGTGTCGCCCGTGTTCAGCTTAATGTCGAGGCCCTTGTGCTGGCGTCCCCAGCGGGCGCCGAAGTTCGAGGTAATGACTCGGCTGGGCGATGGCATGGCGAAGTCGCGCAGGTCGATGAGGAAGCTATCGGGCAGCACGGTCTGCTTATGGGCATACATGTTGTTCCAATCGTCGTAAAGCTGAGCTGCAGCCGACTGCTGGACCACCTGGTTCTCCAGCATCTGCTGCAACTGTATGGAGTCGATGGCGCGCATCTTGCGGTCGATGGGGGCCTGATTGGCCAAAAGATCCTGTGCCGACGAGGGCATCACTACCGTCATTGCGAGTGCCACCAAGGCAATTTTCTTGAATTTTTTCAGCATGTTGTTATTCTGAATTTTGTAGTTATTTTGTGCTAAGATTGCATTCAAAAACAATTTCGGTGCAAAGGTACAAAAAATTTTCCATGCCGCCGCCACTTTCGTTGTTTTTTTGGGTACTTTTAACACTCATTCCCTTTTTGGCCACTTTTCACTTCACAACGGGGATAGTTACCTTCTGCTTCAGGCCACGTTGGCGGTCGCTGACGGTGAGGGTGACGGTGCCCTCGCGGTCAGCAGCCTGAACAACGACAACGAGCTGGCCACTGAAGAGGCGCATGCTGGGCTGTGTGAACGGCTCGAGCGAGGTGGCATCGCCATTGCAGGCGGCACGGAACCGTCCAGCACCCTGAACAGAGAAGGTGAGCTGGTCGGCAGCGGCAGGGATGAGCGTGCCCTGCTTGTCGACGAGCGACACAGTGACAAAGGCCAAGTCCTCGCCGTCGGCACGTAGAGGTGAGAGGTGAGAGGCAAGGGGTGAGCTGTCGCTCTGCTGCGTCCACACATCAAGCTGCAGATGGTGGGGCTTTCCTGCAGTGCGAACGGTGCGCTCGCCGCAATTTTTACCCATTTCATCGTAGACGACGACCTTCAGCTCGCCCGGCTCATACTTCACATCGTTCCAGCGCAGACGGTAGCGGTCGAGACGGTCTTTAGCGTCCCATTTGCCCTTTTCCTCTTTCACCTTCTTTATCCTTCCCTGACTCTTGCCGTTCAGGAAGAGTTCGGCCTCATCATAGTCGGTGTAGCAGTAGACGGGTGTCACCTGGCCCTTGCGGTCGGGCCATGTCCAGTGTGGCAACAGGTGGATGGTGTGCTCGTCTTTGTTCCAGTGCGAGCGGTAGAGGAAGTAGCGGTCCTTGGGCAGTCCTGCCAAGTCGCAGATGCCCAAATAGGAACTGCGCGATGGCCAATACTCGTCGAAAGGTGTAGGCTCGCCCAGGTAGTCGTAGCCTGTCCACACAAACTCGCCTATCACCCAGTCGTAGTCCTCCTGCCAGCGCCAGTCGTCGTCGGGTAGGTTCGACCATGAGCAGTACTCCACATCGTAGCCCGAGCACTGGCCGTCGGCAGTCTTGATGGCGCTGGGGTCATAGCCCTTTGCCCACGAGGAGTAGCGCGAATTGTCATCAGGCTTGACGGGGAACTTATACACGCCACGCGAGCTGACCGTCGATGACGTCTCAGAGCCCAGCAGGAAGCCGTGCCACAGTTTATTATAGGTGTCCTGATAGCGGTGCAGACGATAGTTCAGTCCTGGCACGTCCATCGTGGGCAGGAATCCCGTGCTGACAGCATTGTCGGGGCGGTCGCAGCCCTGTGTGACGGGGCGTGTGGGGTCGAGCTGGTGGCAAAGGTCCTGCAGGTGACTGGCCATGGCGCGTCCACCCGCCATGCCCTGCTCGGGAATCTCGTTGCCGATGCTCCACATCACGATGCTGGGATGATTGCGATGGGCGCGGACGAGGTTCTCGATGTCGCGGTCGGCCCAGTCGCGGAAGAAGCGGGCATAGCCATTCTTGCACTTCGCATAGACCCACATGTCGAAGCTCTCGGCCATGACCATCATGCCCAGCGAGTCGCACACTTCCATCTGCATCTGGCTCGGCATGTTGTGCGCCGTGCGGATAGCGTCGCAGCCCATGGCCTTCATCGTCTTTATCTGACGGATGAGGGCGGCCTTGTTCACGGCGGCACCCAAGGGACCGAGGTCGTGATGCAGACAAACGCCCTTCAGCTTGCGCGTCACGCCATTGAGCTGGAAGCCTCCTTTCGCCGACACGCCGACGGTGCGCAGGCCCACCTTCAGGGTCTTCGAGTCGAGGGCCTTGCCATTGCTATCGAACACATTGGGGGCACTCTTGCCATCGCAGAGGGTGATGCGCAGCTTATATAAATAAGGAGTCTCGGGCGTCCATAGCTTGGCATCGGGAATCATGAATGTGCCAACGGCCTTAGTCGTACCCTTAGGCATGATGGCGGGACTGTTCCACAGCTTGTCTTTGCCGTCGGGGCTCCATAATTCCATGACAACAGGCAGCCAGTCGGCATCCAGGATGGGTACCTCCACGGTGAGTTTCGTCAAGTCTTTCCCGTTTTTGTCTTTCCCCGAGTGCAGTTCCGTTTTGGTGGTGATGCCCCAGTCGTCGATGCGTGCCTTCTGCGGGATGAGAACGAGCGTCACGGGGCGGTAGATGCCAGCACCAGGATACCAGCGGCTGCTCTCCTCCAGATTCTGCAAGTCCACCTCCAGCAGGTTCTCGCCAGGCTTGATGAACTTGGTGACATCTATGCGGAAGGTGTTGTAGCCATAGGCCCAGTAGCCCGCCTTCTGCCCGTTCACGTTGACGGTAGGTTCGGCCATGGCACCATCGAACACCAGCTCGGCATGACCGCTAAAGCCCGATGGAATGGTGAATTTTCGCTTGTAGTGGCCCTCGCCAATCCAAGGCAGCGCACCGCTGCGCCCGCTCTTTTCTGTGGCCTCGGTCTCACCGTTCTGTTCGATGCGCACTGCCTGCAAGTCCCATTTCTTGTCGAAGGGTCCGCTGATGGCCCAGTCATGGGGTACGCTGACGGTTTGCCACGACAGCTTGTCGCGCGAGAATTGCCAATCGTCACTCAATATCGTTTCCTGTCGCTGGCCCCATGCCACCGTCGCTGCCAGAAGCACACCTATTGTCAAAAGTCTTTTCATGTTAAATCTCCTTTTTAAATATCTTTTCGGATGCAAAAATACAAAAAAAGGAGCGCAAGACAAAATAAATGAGTGATATTATTTTGGTTTAGGATTTAAAGCATCCTATTTTGTTGTTTTTGCAGTTTTTTGCGGAGAGAGATTCTTCGCCGAAGAGCCTTTTCAGTGGCGCATATTGCGGACGAAATTTTGGCGTACGACTTTTTTCAAAATCTCAACGACTTTTTGAAAAAAGTCGTACGCCAAAATTTCGAGGGTCGTGTGCTTTATCCCAAAATGGGTCGGTAAGACCGAAAATTTTCTTTGCTAGCAAAGAAAAGCCAAGTAATATATGTTGCCTAGGTAGTCTTAAAAACAACAAGGCGCAGCCACTCCCCTCCTGAACCCTGCCCTTACGGGGAGGGGTTAGGGGTGGGGTCTGTATATTCTTCATTAGCAGGAAATTAG
>JAFZSR010000125.1 GCA_017619275.1 Prevotella sp.
ATTTCACCGCAATTTCAGACATTAATTTATAGCCAGACTACACTGAACGAAGTGAAGCCTGGAACACAAAATCGCCATCAGGCACCTATGCCCTTACGAAACTCTTTTGGCCTGTCAGCAGTCTTATAATGCGGCCTAACGCCACTAAAAGCAGCATAGCGAACTTTGCAGCAAGTCCGATAACCTGGCCGATGCCTTTTATGATGGCACAAATCAGCAGGAAGTATAGTACGAATATCAGCATAGTTTCAACATTTCTTTCCCTCAAAGTTAGTCATTTTTCCTGAGATAGCCAAGGTTCCTGCCGGCATTGGTGATGCCCTTCTCGCTCAGACATCTGATCACCTTCTCGTAGCCCTCCTCCCACATCACGAAGGTGTGGAGCCAGCTGATGAGGTCGGTCTCGCTGGCCATCTCGTCGCTGGCCAGATAGACGATGTCCTTGTACGTGCCCCAACGGCAGTTGTCCGTGCGGTGGCGAGTCCAGAAGCTGACGAAGTAGGCGAAGTCGCCCTTCTTCGCAGCCGGACGGGTGCATATCCACAGGCGGCCGTCCTTCCTGACGATGTCGCCGCGGCCGTAGTAGCCGAAGGTTCCATCGTTGGCGGGCAGGGCCTTCACCATGCGCAGCTGCGAGATGCCCGGCAGCTGCCTCACGTCCAGGTTGATCACGGCCAGCGTGTTGGCGTCCGAGCCGCCGCCGTGCTGGTAGCTCACGGTGCCCACCTGGCGTTGCTGAAGGTGAAGCCCGAGGGCGACTCTCGTCGAGCACCAGTCCCAGCGTGGCCTCGTAGGTTTTCGACTGCCAGCCGCTCTGTGCCAGCAGCTCGTCGGCCTGCACCTCGGCGAAGTTGCTGATGAGCGTGCTGAGCTGGATGTCCTCCATCGACACCTCGCCGCCCGTGCTCTCCAGCTGCTCCATGTTCTCACCGCCGCCGTCACTGTTGTCGTCGTCCTTACACGAAGTGACGGCGAGGCTGAGGCCGACCGTCAGGGCGGCCATCAGCGCGAATCGGAATATCTTATTCATATCGTTTATTTTTTAGAAGTTATCGCTTCGCTCGAAGTTATCGAAGTTAACGAAGTTAAAGACGTTAGTTTTGCTGCTGATTTCTGCCTTTAGAAGTATCGTCGAGCGAAGCGTTAACTTCGAGCGAAGCGATAACTTCGTTAACTTCTTTAACTTCTTTAACTTCTCCATAATGCCTTACTTCTCCCATACCTCCTTGTACGTCGGCACCTGGGTGGCCTGGCCGTCAATGTCGAAGGCATCGACGAAGACGAACTTGATGGTATCCCAAGCACGGTACAAGGTCGCTACCGTCACGATGTTGATATCGTCGTCTTCACCTATCTTGACCAGCTGGACGGGCGTCAGCGTGTGGCCCTTCACGGTCTTGGTCTTGTGGTCCATGTCGCCATAGTCCTCCACGGCGTCGAAGCTGGCCATGAGGATGGGCTCGTTCCACATGCCGGTGGGGTACTGCTCGTCGAACCACGTGGTGTACTGGTACAGGTAGTTGCCTGCCTGCGCGGCCTTGCTGTCGGCCTTGGTGCGGTAGTTGCGGGCGGGGCCTACATATTCGTTATACGATGTAATCGGGCGCGTGGCGTAGTAGTCCTTGCCGTAGGTGTCAACCATGCTCTGGTTGGCTACGTCCTGCAGGTAGATGGGCACGGGGCTGAAGTCCTTGCAATACTTGTCCGTGGCCGACGGCACGGCGGGATAGTGCTCCCAGAAGTTGAAGTGCAGGTCGTTCTGGCCCAGGTCGCTGGTCATGATCATGCGCATCAGTCGCTGCTTGGTGTCGCCGTCCTCGCGGTAAGCCACGCTGCAGTGCTCGGTGTTGTTGCGGGCCCCCTCTTCTTGCTTCGTCTTCTGCAACAGCGAGCGGGGGTCCAGGTTGGCCTTCTTCAGGTTCTGGAGCACGATGCCCAGCGAGTTCGACTCTTCGTCGCCGATGTTCTTATGCATCGCCGTGCGCTCGTATGCTGAGTGGGCCAAGAACCACAGCATGGCGTAGCCGCGCAGCATCTCGGCCCTCGTGGGGGCGTTGGTGGCGTAGGCCTTGTCCGACGTGAGCGTCAGGGCATCCAGCGACACCAGCTCGCTGTAGGGTGAGTTGTCGTAGCTGTGGCCGGCCATGTAGGTCACCATCCAGTGGTGGCCGTTCTCGTCCTTATAGACGTCGCCCGTGTGATAGAAGGCTTCCGAGCGCGTGCTCTCCAGTTCCTGCATGTCGAGGTGGCTGCCCACGGGAATGTTGTAGGCCTTGGTATAGACATACACGTCCTTGATGCCGTTCTTGCCGGCCATGGTGGTGTAGATGTTGGGCGAAGAGCCGAAGAGCTGCTTGCCGGTGGCGAAGCGGAAGATGAAGCGGGGCTGCGAGTCGCCGAAGAAGGGCTCGTTCACCCAGCCCTCGTTGGTGTAGTCGTTCTCGCAGTTCACGGTCATCTTGCTCTTGATGACCTCCTGCTTCACCTCGCGGTGCGACACGTCATGGGCGTTGGCCTTCTTGTCGTATTCGCCCGACTTGTAGGTGTATTCATAGAGCGAGCAGTTGTTGCTCGACGTGAACCACCAGCTGTAGCCCTTGTGCAGCAGGTGCAGTCCGCCGTTCTGCGACTGCATCTTGATGGCCAGGTTGCCCCACTTGGTGCCGAACACCTTCTCGTCGGCGCCGGTCTGGTTCCAGCCCTTGCGCACGCGCTCCCAGAAGTAGCGGTTGATGTACTTCACGTTCTCGCGCTTCACGTCGCCGAAGGCCAGCGGGCAGTTGTCTTTCTTGGCGTTCTTCTCCCACTCCTCGGGTTCCATGGCGGCGTAGAGCATCTCGGCCAGGTTCTGCATCGACTCCTCGCTGGTGTACAGTTTCTTAGGCATCTTGTAGGTGAAGCCGTTCGACCCCACGTAGGTCTCGATGTTGGCCTTGGGCAGCGGGTTCAGCGTCACCCAGTAGGAGTCGCTCTTGCTCTGCGGCGTGAAGGTCATGTGTACGCACATCCAGTACTCGGTCTTGCCGTCGGCGTTGGGTCGGCTGATGACGTCGCCGAACGAGTACCAGGGCTGGCCGGTGGTGCTGGCGTTGTCGCCCATCTGCTCCTTGGTCTTGAACACGATCTGCTGCAGGTGGGGAATCTGCCTGATGTTCACGCCGATGGTGGCCAGCGACTTGCCGTCGGTGCTCTTCGTGTAGGTGAGCGTGCCCACGGCGTCGTCCTCGAAGTTGTGCGACGCGGTGCTGGCGCTGATGCCGGCGTCGGTCATGTCGTTGTAGAGCGAGGCCACCACGTCCATGTTGTCGGCGGGCACCACGCGGATGGTGGTGCTGCCCTCCTGGGGCTCGCCGATGGTGGGCTCGAAGGTCTTGTCCTTGTAGTCGTCGGTCACGTCGAACGGGCTGCACAGGTGGCTGGCCACGTTCCAGAAGCGCTGTGCCTCGTTCATCGTACCCTCGGCCTGCTCGGTGCCGCCGTTGTTCTCACTGTTGTTGTCGTCGTCCTTGCATGAAGTGGCGGCGAGGCTGATGCCGCAAACCGTTGCGGCAATCAGCAGGTAGTTCATCATCTTTTTCATAATCAAAATATTTATATGGTTTCTTCTGTTGTTGCGGGCGAGGGAGTCGAACCCTGCCCGCATGGTGTTTTACTGGTCTATCGTTCCACCGCCGCCGTACTTGAAGGCGATGAAGGGTATGACGTATGCTGGCGTGTCCTTCTGGATAGCCCATTCGTCAACGCTAATGCCATTGATATTGATGGAAGACAGCATCTGGAAGGGGTAGGCATTTACTGAGTTTCCGGCTGTGGAAGTCCAGACGTTCAACTCCTCTTCATATTCATCGTGTCTCTGCAGGAATTCCCACAGGTTCTCCACGCCGGCCTTCTTGAAGCCTTCCTCCATGGTGCCGTTATCCATGAAGGCGATAACAGTTTCTCTGAGTATGCAATTGACGTCCATGCCCTTGAGGACGGCCACCCACTGTCCGTATCCGGGCAGGAACCACGAGCTGAATTCCGACTGGCGGGCGGTCAGCTTCCTGGTGTCGCCGTAGCTGTTGCATGCCTTGGCGGCCTCGTGGTCGTGGCCCATGCCGCATCCGCCGACGAGGGTCTGCGTGGTGGCCCATCCGGTGAAGTCGCTGGTGGCCTGTTCTACCTTGAAGGTGGCGGGCTGGCATCCGTCGTTCCAGTGTTCTTCGTCGATGTACCTGTACTTCTCAGGCAGCTTGTCCAGCGCCATGGCCAGTCCGTTCCAGTCCTTTCCGCGCTCGGCGCACTTGGTGTCGCCCAGACAGACGACGATGGCCATAGGCTCGGTTCCGGCGTCCTTGGCAGCCTGCACGTTGTCGTAGAACTGGCTGTTGGTGCCGATGATGCTATAGAGCTTC
>JAFZSR010000126.1 GCA_017619275.1 Prevotella sp.
ACAAACGCCTGAACGACATCGGCTATACGGAGGCCAAGTTCTGCTTCAAACTGGAGTTGGAGGAATGGATTATAGAACTGAATGTCGCCATCAGGACAGGGGAGCGTGACCATAGAAGGGCCATGCAGGCCATCAGAAAAAAAATTCCCTAAAAAAGGGGAAAATGAAAGGGGGAAGAGTAAAACAAAACATCTTTCGACCGCTCATGATTTCAAATCCAGCCGAACGGAAGTGTAGCATAAAGCGTCCTATATCTCTTGACATTTATTTCTTTTTTACGTCATTTCATTTCATTTTCTTGCAAAAAGGCATATTAATCAAAAAAAATGTTTAATTTTGCACACGTTTTTCAAATAATTGTTGAAAAGAAGATGAAAACAAGAACACTATGTGCCGGCCTCTTGCTGGCCGCAAATGTCGGAACGGCAATGGCCGGCGGCATTCTCACCAACACAAACCAAAGCGTAAGCTTCCTCCGTAACCTTGCACGCGACGCAGCCATCGGTCTTGATGGTGTCTACTCGAACCCTGCCGGCGTGGCCTTCATGTCGGATGGTCTGCACCTGGGCTTCAACTGGCAGTATGCCCATCAAACGCGCACCATCACCTCCACCAACCCCCTCTTCGCCCTGGGTCGCAAGAACGGCGGCAACAGCACGAAGACCTACGAGGGCATAGCCGATGCCCCCTTCGTCCCCTCCATACAGGCCGCCTACAACATGGGGCCATGGAGCTTCCAGTTTAACTTCAGCATCCCCGGCGGCGGCGGCAAGTGCGAGTTCGACGAGGGCCTGGGTTCCTTCGAGAGCGTCGTGGGAAACATCGCCAACGGCCTGAAACCACTGGGTGCACTAGGCTACGACATGGAGGGCTACATGCAGGGCCGCCAGTACTACTTCGGATTTCAGCTGGGTGCCGCCTACAAGGTGAACGACAACCTGTCGCTCTATGGCGGAATGCGCATCCTCTATGGCGATGCCTCCTACAAAGCCAAGATCAGCAACATCATGGTGAACACCGCTGGTGGATATGTGGACTTCAGCAGCTTCATGCAGCAGGCCACGGCCACCGTCGATGGCGGCTTGGACAAGGTGAACGCAGGCATTGCCCAGTATGAGGCTGCCGGCATGGCCGCCCCTGCCGAGTTGGTGGCCCAACAGCAGCAGCTGCAAGGCACGCTGCAGAGCCTGACCGCGCTGCAGAAATACAACGAGGGCGTGAACCTGCTGTGCGACCAGACGGGCATGGGCTTCTCGCCCGTGCTGGGTGTGGACTACAAGATTGGCGATTTCAACTTTGCCGTGAAATACGACTTCAAGACCCCGATGCGCATGAAGAACAGATCGACGGTGAACGAAGCCTCGGAGATTCCCGCCGTTAACAAATTCCGCGACGGCGAGAAGGTGGACGAGGACGCTCCCGCCCTGCTGGCCGTGGGTGCGCAGTGGCAGTTCCTGCCTGGCTGGCGCTTAGGCTTGGGCTACCACCATTTCTTCGATAAGGATGCCACGTGGTATGGTAATACGCAAGACCTGCTCGACCACGACACCAACGAATTCCTGGGTGGCTTGGAATGGGACATCAACGACCGCCTCACCGCTTCAGGCGGTTTGCAGTTCACCCGCTATGGCATGAGCGACGCCTACATGAACGACATGTCGTTTGTGGTGAATAGCTACACCTTCGGCTTCGGTGCCGACTATCGTTTGAACGACCGTCTGACGCTCAGAGCCGCCTACTTCCAGACCAACTACGAGGACTACAACCGCACCAATTATCCTGCTGCGGGCGTCAGCGACTCGTTCACTCGCACCAACAACGTCTTCGGACTGGGCTGCGAGATTACGCTCTAAGCAGAACCGTCAGTGGCAATCATCAAGACCGAGGCCATCGTGCTGCACTCGCTGAAGTATGGCGAAGGGCGCATCATCGTCGACATCTTTTCACGCGAACAGGGAAGGCTGTCGCTGATAGTGTCGGCACCACGGTCGGAGCGGTCGAAAATCAAAAAGCAATACCTGCAGCCACTGACGCTGCTCACGATGGAGTGCGATGTTCGGCCACAAGCACAGTTGCAAAAGCTGCGCGAAGCCTCGCTGCTCACGCCACTGCCATCACTACTCTCCGACCCGAAGAAGCTATCAATAGGCCTCTTCGTGTCGGAGTTTCTTTATCATGCCTTAAAGAGTGAGCAACGCAACGTTCCCCTCTTCGACTATGTGCGCTCCAGCATCGAGTGGCTCGATGCCGCTACTGGCCCCATCGCCAATTTCCACTTGGTGTTCCTGATGCGCCTGACTCGCTTCCTGGGCTTCTATCCCAACATGGAGAGCAAGGGTGACTACTTCGACATGAACGAGGGAACCTTCGGCCATATCACCGACGACAACATCGCCGCCACAACGGTGCGCCAGCTCATGCGTATGGACTACCCCACGATGCACCTCTTCCAATTGAGCCGACAGGAGCGGGCGGAGATATTGCAGACGCTGTTGCAATACTATCAGCTGCATCTGCCCGCCTTTCCCGAACTGCGGTCGCTCAGCGTGCTAAAAGAACTGTATAACTAAAATCGTTTAGGTTAGGAGATTGGGGGATTAGTCGTTTAGTTGTTATGGATAGTAACAAATGACAGCGGTAATATCCCCAAACGACCAAAGCAACATCCCCAAACGACCAAAGCAACATCCTCAAACGACCAAAGCAACATCCCCAAACGACCAAACGACCAAACAACCAAACGACCAAATAACCAAATGACCAAATGAACGATTCCTCCCCGCATGAGCGCTATATGCGACTGGCACTCGACGAAGCTCGCCAGGCGCTGGCCGAGGGCGAGATTCCCATCGGCGCCGTGATGGTGTGCCAGGACCGCGTGGTTGCCCGCGCCCGCAACCTCACCGAGACCCTCACCGACCCCACTGCCCATGCCGAGATGCAGGCCATCACAATGGCCACCAGTCAGCTGGGCGGCAAGTATCTACCACAGTGCACGCTCTACGTCACCGTGGAGCCTTGTGTGATGTGTGCCGGTGCTCTGGGCTGGGCGCAGGTGCCGCAGGTGGTGTATGGCTGCCCCGACGAGAAGCGGGGCTTCAGCCGCTTCGCCCCTCAAGCCCTCCACCCCAAGGCCACATGCATCGGGGGCATCCTAGAGGACGAATGTCGGCAGCTGATGCTCGATTTCTTTAGAGTGAGAAGGTAAAGACCCACCCCCAGCAGACCCACCCCCCTGCCCCACCCCTGCAGACCCACCCCCTGCCCCTCCCTTGTAGGGAGGGGAGTATATAGTTCTCCAGACTCCACACTAGATG
>JAFZSR010000127.1 GCA_017619275.1 Prevotella sp.
ACGCCCAGCACGGCGGGCAGCAGGTCGTCGGCGGTCACCACGGCGAATCCGCTTTCCTCGGTGCCAATCACCTCAATCTGCTCCATGCTGCGGAGCACTTTCAAGGGCACATTCGATGGAGCCCGATGCGAGGTGGCGCGCTGGCCATTGATGGCCTGGCGAGCAGCATCAAACATCTGAGCTTTCGTGCGTGGAGCGGCCATTGCTGCAGATGCAGAAAGCATCAGCAAGGTCATCATGGCGAATACTTTTTTCATGTCTTGATGGGTTGAAAATTATTAAAATTGCAAAATCCGTGCAAAATTACACATTTTTTCCCGAATACGAACAGAACGGCGCGTTTTTTTGCAAAAAAATCTTTTGCAGTATGATTCCTTATTCGTAACTTTGCAGCAGAAAAGACATCTTAAATCGTTTACAACAATGAAAAATATATTGGTAATTGGCTCAACGGGGCAGATTGGCTCGGAGTTGACGATGGAGCTACGGCGGCGATATGGCGGCGACCATGTGGTGGCTGGCTACATCAAGGGAGCCGAGCCCAAAGGCGACCTGGAGGCCAGCGGTCCGCACGCCGTGGCCGACGTCACCGACGCCGAAGGCATCCTCAACATTGTGAAAACCCACCACATCGACACCATCTACAACTTGGCGGCGCTGCTCTCGGTGGTGGCCGAGTCGAAGCCCCGCCTGGCCTGGCAGATTGGCATCGACGGGCTTTGGAACGTCCTGGAGGTGGCCCGCGCGGAGCATTGCGCCGTGTTCACCCCCAGCTCGATAGGCTCGTTTGGACTGGAGACGCCCCACGACATGACCCCGCAGGACACCATCCAGCGCCCACGTACCATCTACGGCGTGTCGAAGGTGACCACCGAGCTGCTCAGCGACTGGTTTCACCATAAGTATGGCGTGGACACGCGCTCGGTTCGTTTCCCCGGCATCATCAGCCATGTGACGCCTCCCGGCGGAGGCACCACCGACTACGCCGTCGACATCTATTACTATGCCGTGCGTGGACAGAAGTTCACCTGCCCCATCAAGGCCGGCACCCGCATGGACATGATGTATATGCCCGACGCCCTGCGTGCCGCCATCGAACTGATGGAGGCCGACCCCACGCGGCTGGTGCATCACAACGGATTCAACGTGGCCGCCATGAGCTTCGACCCCGACATGATTTTCCACGCCATCCGCAAGCTGCGCCCCGCCTTCGAGATGGACTACAACGTGGACCCGCTGAAGCAGTCTATAGCCGAGTCGTGGCCCGACATGATGGACGACAGCTGCGCCCGCCGCGAGTGGGGATGGGAGCACCACTACGGACTGATAGACATGACGGCCGACATGCTGCAGAAGCTGAGCGAGCGACTGGAACGCGATGGAAGCATCTGAACTATTCGACATCTGCCAAGACTTGGCTGCCAATCCTCCCGGAGCAGAGGCAACCAGCCAACTGCACCAGGTGCTGGTGCTGACATGTGCCGAGGGCTGCCGCCAACAGGGCGGTGCCTTCGGCAACTTGTTTTCGCAGGTGGACTTCCTGTGCAAGCGGTTGGGGCTGTCGGCGACGCAGACATTCGACGTGCAGACGGCTCGACGGCACACCAACAGCGGGCACCCCATCGACCCAGCCGACTGGCCCTACGACGTGATGGCCGTGGCGCGTCTGGTGTCGGCGGTGTTTCGCGCCGATGTGCCCGGCACGCTGTTGCAGCTGCTGCCCGTCAATGAGCGCCCACGTGAGAAGGGGCTGCGCATCAACAAGGACTATGTGCGCTGCATCGTGGACCGTGTGGAACAGGACTTCATCCACGCCCATACGGACGATGGCCCCCTCGTCGTTGACTACCGCAACACCGACGACGGGCGCGACTTTGCCTATCTGCAGAAGCTGCTGCGCCCCGGCATGCAGATGAACCTGCTCGACAGTCATGTCGACGACCAAAGGGCCGATCTCGCCCCTGTGGTGGTGCCCACCATCGTGGTGGTGGAGCCCGATTTCCTCATCGACATCTCGTCGCTCGCCGCCTGCTTCACCGACTACGGCCACCACGCGCTGCTCTACACGCTGAACCGCCTGAAGGAAAACGCGAACACGCAGGCCATCCTGATAGGAAACTTCGCTGGCACGGCCCTCGACGACATCATCCGCCTCCAGCGCGAAGAGAAGAACTACGATGCGCTCACCGACGAGGACATCGCCGCTCGCTCGTTGCGCCGCTTCTTCCGCGAGCAAGCGCTGCGGCTCTTGGCCTGTAGCGATTTCGATGCCACCCAGTTCAAGCAGATGGCTGTGGAGCAGGTGAAGAACATCCGCGAGGCAGTGAAGATCATCGGCAACGCCGCCGCCTCGTTCCTGCTGGAGCCTTCCTTCGTGAGCGAGCATCTGGGCGTGCAGGGCCGTGTAGACCTGATGAGCGACATCAGTCCCGACGCCGCCCAACGCGGAACGCTGCTGGTGGAGCAGAAAGCGGGCCGCAACTACAAGATTGAATACGGCAGCCACGACAGCCACGGCCTTCAGGTAGAGACCCACTATGTGCAGCTGCTGCTCTACTATGCCGTGCTGCGCTACAACTTCGGCCTTTCCGACCGACGCGTTGACATGCGTCTGCTCTATTCGCGCTATCCTGCGGCGAAGGGTCTGCTCACGGTGAACTACTACCGCACGCTGCTGCGCGAGGCTCTGTGTCTGCGCAACAAAATCGTGGCCACCGAGCTGCTCATCGCCCGCGATGGCTTCGGCCGCATCGCCCCCCTCTTGACTGTTGATTTTATATATAAAGGTTATGCGCGTGATGCCCATTTCCACCGCTATGTGGAACCTCCTGTCGTCCAGCTGTCGCGTCACCTGGCAATGCTCTCCCCGCTTGAACGCACCTACTACGAGCGCATGCTCACCTTCGTCTATCGCGAACAGTTGGCTGCCAAGATTGGTTCGGCCGAAATGCGCCTACACCATAGCGGCGGCAGCACCGCCGACCTGTGGCAGATGTCGCTGGCCGAGAAGATAGAGACGGGGAATATTATAATCGGACACGTACCCTCCCAAGAAACCTTACCCCAAGTCCCCACCGGACCCACCCCCAGCCCCTCCCTGCAGGGAGGGGAGCAGATAGTTTTGCTGCAAATAAATCAAATGGCAAGTCTATATACGCCCCTCCCTACAAGGGAGGGGATGGGGGAGGGTCCGATGGGTCTGGAGGGTCCGGTGGGTCCGCTTAGCGGCCTTCTTAACTTCCGCCCCGGCGACATGGTCTACCTCTATGCCTTCAGGGGCGAGCCCGACGTTAGGCACAGCGTGCTGTTCAAGGCCACATTGAAGGAGCTGGGTACCGACACGGTGACGCTGGTGATGACCGACGTGCAGCAGAATGCCGACCTCTTCAACCCTGCACAACAGCGATTGTGGGCGGTGGAGCATGCCGGCAACGACGTGGGCACGGGGTCGGCCATCCGCTCGCTGCAGCAGTTCATCACCTCCTGCCCCGACCGTCGACAGCTGCTGCTGGGACAACGACCACCACGAGCCAATACTGGACTACGGCTGAGCCGAAACTACCATCCCGACTACGACGAGGTGCTGTTGCGCATCAAGCAGGCCCGCGATTATTTCCTGCTGGTGGGGCCGCCCGGCACAGGCAAGACCTCCATGGCCCTGCGCTTCATGGTGGAAGAGGAAGAGCAGGGCAACATCCTCCTCATGGCCTACACCAACCGCGCCGTCGACGAGATTTGCGACATGCTCTGCCAGGCGGGAAAGGCGTTCCTGCGCATCGGACGAACAGCCTCGTGCGATGAGCGCTTCCGCCCCTACCTGCTCGACGTGGCGCTGGCCAACAGTCAGCACCTCAGCGACGCCCAGCAGCTGGTCGACACCACGCACATCATCGTCTCCACCACGTCGATGCTGCTCTCCCAGTCGTGGGTGCTGCAGCTGAAACACTTTGCGCTGGCCATCGTCGACGAGGCGTCGCAGATTCTGGAGCCGGGGCTGATGGGTCTGCTCAGCAGCGAGGCCGTGGAGCGCTTCGTGCTCGTGGGCGACCACAAGCAGCTGCCTGCCGTGGTGCAGCAGGCCCCCGAGCAGAGCGTGGTGACCGAGCAGTGTCTGCGTGACATCTGCCTCGACGATTGCCGCCATAGCCTTTTCGAGCGACTGCTGCGCTGGGAGCGGCAGCAGGGGCGCACATCGTTCATTGGCACCCTGCATGCCCATGGTCGCATGCACTCCGCCGTGGCTCGTTTCCCCCTCACTCATTTCTATCAGCGCGAAGAGCTGCATGCCGTGCCCCTGCCGCACCAGCGCGAGGATGACCTGGGCTACGACCTGCCCGCCCGCGACCATCTGGACGAACTGCTGAAGACAAGGAGAATATTGTTTATAGACACGGCCCCGGCCCCCTCCAACCTCCCCCAACTGGGGGAGGCTTTCCCTGCGACTTCCTCATGCGGAGCAGCCTCCCCCAGTTGGGAGAGGTTGGAGGGGGCCGGGGCTGGGTTGGAGGGGGACCTAGTTGCTGACCTGCTGAATCGTATCTATCGTTTCACAGCCAGCCATTTCATCCCGTCGAGGACCGTGGGGGTGATTGTGCCCTATCGGCGGCAGATAGCCCTCATTCGCCAGGCGATGGTCGGGACGCCCTTGGAGCAGATAGGCAGCGACATCTGCATCGACACCGTGGAGCGCTATCAGGGCAGCCAGCGCGATGTCATCATCTTCAGCTTCGGCGTCACCCACCGTTTCCAGCTCGATTTCCTCACGGCCAGCACCTTTGCCGACGACGACGGCACACTGGTCGACCGCAAGCTGAACGTAGCACTCACCCGTGCCCGCCGCCAAATGATTATCGTGGGGCAGTCGTCCGTGCTGAACCATGTCCCTCTGTTCCGGCAACTCATCGATAGCTACAGCGATTAAAAAAACGTACAAGGAATCTACTGATTATCACGGCATTGGGCATACCAACAACGGAACGAGAGTTCGTTTGGAAAAATCCCAAGCCATAGGCCCCAAAAAAGTCAACGAGATTTTTCAAAAAATGAACGAGATTTTTCAAAAAGTCAACGACTTTTTTTCGTGGGGAGCACTCCTATCTTTTTTTACACTTAAATGCGGATAATCATTCGGTGCAATAAAAACACAAAACGGTCGTTAAGACCGAAAAGTTCTTTGCGAAAGCAAAGGGATAAAGCCGAGTGGTTTTTTTTGTCTAAGTTGTCTTTAAAACAACAAGGCGCAGCCACTCCCCTCCCTTTCAAGGGGAGGGGCAGGGGTGGGGTCTGTATATTCTTCATTCGCAGGATTTTAGAGACCCCACCCCTTCCCCCTCCCCGTAAGGGCAGGGTTCAGGAGGGGAGTGGCTGCGCGTCGTTTATCACAAGTCAGAACTTGATGTAGAGGTGGTCGAACTTCCTACTGAAATCCTTGACGGCCATCATCATCCATTCCTTGTTGAACTTGTCGCCGGGAACAATATAATCGCTGCTGGTTTGCAGTTCGTTGCCCTCGGCATCCATGTACACCCACTTGAATTCAACCTCCTTGTTGACAGGCTTTGTCAGGGTTACATCGAAGACGAAGTAGAAATAGGCGCGGTCGGCTTCCATCACCTTCAGTTTCACGCTGGCATCGGCAATTTGGCTCTTGTCATACTCCACCTTGATGTCCTTCCCCTCGAGTGCGTTAGAGGCCTCGGCAATCTTCGCTTTGTAGTATTCCGACAACTGTTTCTCGGCCTCGTCGCGCAACGACTTGTTCTTCGCAGCCGCATCCAGATCCTCGGTTTTCAGCTCCCTGAAATGCTTGCCCATAATGGTTCCGGCTTCCAGCTGCTGTTCCAGCAGTAAAGGCAGATTGCCAAATATCGGCGACTCCGGGGCTGTAACCGTCTGCTCGGCCTGTTTGATGGCCTCCTCTACGATTCCGCCGTCTAAGCCCGAACCGCCACCTTTGCAACTGTTAAACACCATGCCCGAGAGGGCTCCTACTGCCAAAATGGCAATCGATTTGAATAGATTCTTTTTCATAAGCTTGTTGGTCGTCAGACCGTCTTAGTTGTTAGTTAATGTGAAATGCTGTTTCGAGGTTTGTTTTTGTGTCCCGTTGGTCAGTAGGCTTCGCGGTACTTGCTCTCGTCTTTGTCGTTGAGCATCGAGACGTAGCTTTGGTAGCGGCTTTGGGCGATGAGGTGGTCGTCGAGCGCGCGTAGCACGGCACAGCCTGGCTCGTGGGTGTGGGTGCAGTTGGAGAAGCGGCAGTCTTTCGAGAAGCGGAAGATTTCCTTGAAATAGCCCGAAATCTCCTCAGGCTCCATGTCGAAAGTGCCGAAACCCTTGATGCCCGGGGTGTCGATGAGATAAGCCCCCCCTACGGCCCCCGATAAGGGAGAAGCCCCCCCTACGGCCCCCGAGGGGGTTTCTATAGTTTTGCCTGTAGCAGGGTCTATCGTAGCCCCCTCGGGGGCTGAAGGGGGGGCTAGTGCGGGGCCTATCGGTATCATCTCGCTGAAGGTGGTGGTGTGCATGCCGGTGTTGTGGGCGTCGCTGATTTCGGCTGTGCGCAGGTTGGCATCGGGCACCAGGCGGTTGATGAGTGTCGATTTGCCTACGCCGCTGTTGCCGCTCAGCAGTGTGATTTTGCCATTGAGCAGGGGGCGCAGGGCATCGAGTCCGCTGCCCGTGGCGGCCGAGATTTGCAGACAGTGGTAGCCCACCGTCTCGTAGAGCGTCACCATCATCTGCTGTAGACGGCGCTCATCATCGTCGAGCAGGTCGGTCTTGTTGAACGCCAGCACCACGGGCACGCGGTAGGCCTCGGCCGAGGCCAGGAAGCGGTCGATGAACGTGGTGCTGGTCTCTGGGCGCACCACCGTCACCACAAGTAGAGCCTGGTCGACATTGGCCGCCAGGATGTGGCTCTGCTTCGACAGATTGATGCTCTTGCGGATGATGTAGTTGCGGCGGTCTTCAATGGCGGTGATGAAGGCCGCGTCGTGCTCGCCTTGCGGCGCCAGCACCTCCACGCGGTCGCCCACGGCCACGGGGTTGGTGCTGCGAATGCCCTTCAGGCGGAAGTTGCCCTTAATCTTACAATCAAGCAGCTGGCCACCGTCGGTGCGGACGGTGTACCAGCTGCCAGTATTCTTAATGACGAGTCCTTTCAACGCCAATGTTTAAAGTATGACGTTCAACATTCAACGTTCAACGTTCAATGTTTACACCGTCATGATTTCCTTGTTCTTGGCCTCGATGAGCGCGTCGAGCTTCTTAATCCACTTGTCGTGCAGCTTCTGCAGCTCCAGCTCGGCGTCCTTCTCGTTGTCTTCCGAGAGTCCGTCCTTGATGGCCTTCTTCAGCTTGTCCTTGATGTCGTTGCGCACATTACGCACCTCCACCTTGGTTTTTTCTGCAATCTTGTTGCACTGCTTCACCAGGTCGCGGCGGCGCTCCTCGGTGGGCTGGGGAATGGTGAGGCGTATCACTTCGCCGTTGTTCTCGGGTGTGATGCCTACGTCGCTGGCCATGATGGCCTTCTCGATGTCCTTTATCTGCTTGCGGTCCCAGGGCTTGATGGCGATGGTTCGGGCATCGGGACAGTTCACGGTGGCCACCTGGTTCAGGGGCACCTTGGAGCCATACGACTCCACTCTCACGCCGTCGAGGATGGCCACGTTGGCACGTCCGGCACGGATGCGGCTTAGCTCCTCGTCGAGGAACATGGCAGCCATCTCCATGCGCTCTTCGGCTTTCTGCAATGTTTCTTTTACGTCAATCATAGTTGTTATATCGTTTAATTATTCAATCCGAAAATTCTTTGTCGGCTTCCGCATTTCTCGGTTTCTGCTGACAAAATTAGGCATTTTATTTCTTCCTCGCAAAATTTTTCACAAAAAAATGGCTGCTCATGAGTCATTTTATAAAATAATGACTATCTTTGCAGCAAAATTGTATTAACAGATGACAACCATACGCACATTCGTAGCCTCGCTATTATTGGCCATTGCCAGCGTGGCCGTGGCCGACAACTACCAGTATCTCACCGTGACACAAAGCGGCGGCGAGACCAGCTTCACCGTGAGTGACATCCAAAAAATTACGTTCGACGCCACCAACATGGTGCTGCACATGACCGACGGAACCACGCAGACGTTGCCCTTGGCCTCGCTGCAGAAGATGTTCTTTGCCAGCGAGTCGTCGGCCATTGAAACCGTGGCACAGGACAAGCAGAGAGTCCGCTTCAGCAACGGCGTGCTGCGTGCCGACTTGCAGGCTGGCGAAACGGTGACGCTCTTCAACATGAAAGGCGAGCAGGTGATGCACGCCAACGAAAGCGGCACATACGACCTCTCGCGTCTCGCCAAAGGAGTCTACATTATAAAGGTGGGTAAGGAAACAAAGAAGGTCGTCAACAAATAAAGCTTCAATAAGGTGTCAATCATCCGTTTGCTCGCTTTATTGATACCATTAGTTGTGGGCGTGCCTACGCTGCATGCCCAAACAGATTTGGGGCGCGTCTACACCGACGACCGTCCACTGGTGTATGAAGATGCGTGGGACTTGTGGCCTTATGTCTTCCTCGACGATGAAGGTAATCCCACAGGCTACAACGTCGACCTGCTGAAGCTCATCTTCGACAAGCTCAATATCCCCTACGTCATACGTCTGAAGCCCACCCACCAGGCACTGGAAGACCTGCGTGAGGGGCGCTCCGACCTGATGCTGGGCATGAAAGCCAATTTCCACGACGACTACACGCTCCACTACGGCAAGAACGTCATCCACCTCTTCACCCACTCCTTAGCCCATTCCAGCAGCACGCCGCCCTCGGTGACCAAGTTGGCCGACTTGGCCACAAACAAAGTCATCGTTCACTCCGGCAGCTTCAGCCACCACCTGATGGAAGACCACGGCTGGGGCAACAACGCGATGGGATATGGCGACATGGACAAGGCCATACAGATGATTAGTGCCGAGGGCCAAGGCCAGGTGCTGTGGAACGCCATGTCGCTAAAGTGGTTGATTCATAAATACCATGCCGACAACCTGACGCTCACCCCCGTCGACATGCCGTCGGGCGACTATCGCTTCATGTCGAACGACGAAGAACTGCTCAAACAACTCGACCAAGTCTACGCCCAGCTGGATGCCAACGAGCAGCTGAAGCCCCTGCAGGAGAAATGGTTCCATCCCGAGAGGCAGACAAAGCGTGGCACACCCGGCTGGCTGTGGTATGTGGCCCTGGCCATCGGAGCCGTCGCCCTGTTGCTTACCATTGCCGCGCTGTTCTCACACATCCAACAACGAAAAGCCACTCGCCAGCTACGGCAGCGCAACAACCTGCTGTCGCAGATACTCAGCATCAGCCACGTCAGCATGTGGACCTACAACGTGAAGCACGACGTCTTCACTTGGTATGGCACCCGAGGCAACGCCGAGAAGAAATACTCATCCCAAGAGTTCGCCCGGCTCTATCATCCCAGCGACTACCACCGGTTGGCCGAGGCCATCAACAAGGTGGCCAGCCAGCAGCAGGACGAAGTGCAGCTGCAGCTGAGTGCCGCCGACACTGCCGATGGCCAGGAGCACACCTATCGGGTGTTCATCTCTGTGCTTCGTAAGGAGCACGGTATCCCCAGCGTCATCATTGGCACCAAGGCCGACATCACCGAGGAATACCGCCGCCAGCAGGAGACGGAAGCGCTCACACAGCGCTACAAGTCGGTGTTCAGCACCGCCATGGTCGACATGGTTTACTTCGACAAAGACGGATATATCAACAACCTGAACGAGCGAGCCTCGCAAACCTTCCACATGTCGCTCGACGACATGCGCCAGCACAACGTAAACCTGACAAAGGCCGTGGGCGACGACGACCTGCACCTCGACAGCACGGAGCGCGTCTACCTTTCGCTTTGTCTCGACACCAACAACAAGAACCTGAACATGTGGGAGGCCGACCAGGACAATACCGATTACTACGAGCTGCAGCTGGTGCCCGTGTTCGATGCCAACCATCAACATGTGGGCACCTACGGCACCGGGCGCCACATCACCGAGTTTGTAAAAACCTTCCACAAGGCCCAGCAGGGCGTGAAGCGCCTGCGACAAGCCACCAACGAAACCGCCGAGCACGTTGACAACATCAACTTCGCCCTGAAGGTGGGAGGCGTCAGGCTCATCAGTTACTCGCCCACCACCCATCTGCTCACCATCTTCCATCGCATGCACGAGGCACAATATGTGCTCACGCAGCAGCGATGCCTGAGCATGCTCGATGCTGGGTCCGTGCACGTGGGGATGCGTATGCTGAGGGCCATGGACAGCCTAGCCTACCGCTCGATGGACTGCGACCTGCACACCAACCTCCGTCTGCCCGACGGCAAATGCCTCACCCTTCAGCTGCACCTCTTCCCCAGCGTCGACGAACAGGGACGCATCACCAAGTATTCGGGCATCTGCCGCGACACCACCGACATCAAGCACACCGAGCAACTATTACAGCAGGAAACCATCAAGGCTCAAGAGGTGGAACAGGTGAAAAGCCAGTTCCTGCACAACATGTGCTACGAGATTCGCACGCCGCTCAACACCGTCGTGGCCTTCGCCGAAAAGTTCGAGCAAGAGCATAAACCGGAAGACGAAGAGCTGTACATACAGGAAATCAAGGACAAATCGGCTCATCTGCTCCAACTCATCAACGACATCCTTTTCCTCTCGCGTCTTGATGCCCACATGATTACCATCACGCCCCAGCCCACCGACTTCGCCATGACCTTCGAAGCCCATTGCCAAGCAGGATGGGGAGCCCACAAGCAGCACGGGGTGAACTATGTGGTGAAGAACAAATACGACCAGCTCGTGGTCGACATCGACGACAACAATCTGGGTCACGTCATCGAGCTGATAGCCGCCGCCAGTGCCATGTACACGCCTCATGGCAGCGTGAAGGCACGCTATGAACACATCGGCGGCAAGCTCATCATCGTCTTCGACGACACGGGCGTCGGCATCGACCCCGAAACGCTGTCGCACATCTTCGACCGTTTCAACATGATGACAGGCCAGAGCAAAAGTAGTGGCCTGGGCATGGCAATATGTCAGGAGCTGACCCATCAGATGGGCGGCACCATCGAAATCAACAGCGAGGTGGGCAAGGGCACATCCGTATGGATTACCATTCCCTGCAACGCCTCGGTTGTAGAACATAAGAAGGAACAATAACGTATGACACTTCTCAGTAGCAGACATTACCTCCGTCGGCGGGCAGCCATCAAGCTGTTGGCCCTCCTGCTGGCGCTGGTTCCTGCCACGGCTACGTTTGCCCAGGACCATACGGACTTGGGCGTCGTCACCGTGGCCTGCGACTGGGATTACGCCCCCTACGAATACATCAACAGCGAGGGAGAACCTGCTGGGTTCAACATCGACGTGCTGCAAACCATCCTGAAGCGTCTGGGGCTGCGCTACGAGTTTGTGATGAACACAAGGGCGCAAGGCGTGGAGGCTTTCATGGACCATAGGGCCGACCTCATCATCGACTATCGCGGGCGCTTCGACAACACCTCCTATCTGCGCTCGCGTAGCATCCTCGATTATTACAAGATGGATGTGGCCTACAAGAACGGCACGTCACCCATCAACGACCCTGCCAAGCTGAACAATGGCGGAACCATCGTCTACAACAGCGTCAACGACTCGGTCATGATCACCATGCTCCAACAATACGTCAAAAGCACCAACATGGTGATGGCGTCGCCACGCGAAGCGCTCATGGGCTTGCAGAACGGTCAATACGACTACTTCGTGTGGGGCCACGAACTCATCAAGTGGAAAATCAAGGAGTATAATCTCAAGGACCTCATCAGCAACGAACTCGACATTCCCGCCATCGAAATCCACATTGCCGGTCACGACGAGCACCTCATGCAGGACATCGACAACGAGTTTGCACGCTTGAAACAAAGCGGAGAAATCGACAGGATACGCCAACACTGGTTCCACCCCGAAGACGCTACGGGCGAAGGCTCCAACCTGGGACTCTACGTCACGCTGGCCATCTTTATCGTGGCCATCCTAGCGTTCATCTTCTACCGCATCATCGTAGCCAGGGTGAGAACCGCAGTGCGCAACAGCGAGGATGCCGAAGCCATGATGCGCCAGGCTTTCAACATGGGCAGCTACTCGGTCATCGTCTACAACATGCGCAACAGGCATTTCAGCAACGTACACGGCAACAGCCTCCCACCCGAAGGCATGTCGCTGGACGAATACCTGAAACGCATGCACCCCGACGACAACCGCCACATCTATCTCGTGCGCCAGCAACTGGTGGACGGGCGCAACACCAGCGCATCTTTCAACATGCGGTGGAACACCGCCACCCCCGACAATCCCACATGGGTTAACTTGTCGGCCAATGTCTTTATCGAGCGCGACCGCTACGGCCACCCCGAACAAATTGTGGCGGCCTTCCGAAATATCACCGACGAAGTGCAGGCACAACGCGACAACGAGGAGCTGGGACTGCGCTATCTGAAAATGTTCGACTCCTCGGTGCTGGCCATGTCGTTCTATGACAAAGATAAGCATCTCATCGACCTGAACGAGAACATGAAGAAGCTGTGCGGTTTTGACCCGAAAGAAAGTAACATCGAGTATTTCCGCCGTCAAGACCTGATCGACTGGGATATGCTTCGCGACGATTTCAACATCGACCAGCAAGACAATTTCCATGTGTGCCAGCATTTGTACATCCCAGAGCGGGGCATCGACAAATATATCGAGATGCGCCTCCGAACCACTACCGACGCTCAGGGCGACCTGCTCTACTATGTTGTCACTGCCCGCGATGTCACCGCCGAGCGCAACATGTATCTGGAACTGCGGCATCAGAACATGGCTCTGAAGAAGACGGAAGAGATAAACCGCAAGTACGAGGAAGAGCTGCGCACGCTGCTCGAGAATTGCAACATGCACGTGTGGCACGCCGACCTCAACACTGGCCTCATCACCATCTCCCGCTCGCTCGACAAGAGCCAGTACAGCCTGTCCATGGAGGATTACGTGAACAGGATGGCGTCCAACGACCGCGAACAGGCCCTGAACAACATTCAGCAGTTGCGCACGCTCAAACGCTCGTTCAATGTGACCCACCATTTCCTCTCGTCGTTCATCAACGACAAGCCCACCTGGTATGCCGTCAGTGGCATGCCGTTGACCGACAGCGAGGGCCATGTGAACCGTCTCTTCGGCGTGGTGCGAAATGTCGACTCGCTGATGGAGGCTCAGGAGCGACTGAAGCAGGAGACGGCACGAGCCGAAAACAGCGGTAAGCTGAAGGCAGCCTTCTTGGCCAACATGACCCACGAGATACGCACACCGCTCAACGCCATCGTGGGATTCTCCGACTTGTTGCGCATGGTGGACACGACCGAGGAGCGACAGGAGTTCGTGCGCATCATCCGCAACAACTGCGACATGCTGCTGCGACTCATCAACGATATCTTCGAGGCTTCGACCATCGACCTCAAACCACTCGAAATCAAGCCAAAGCCCGTCGACTTTGCAGTGGCATTCAACGACATCTGCCAGTCGCTGGCAAGGCGCGTGCAGGATCCTGCCGTACAGTTCATCGCCGAGCAGACCGACGAGTCGCTCATCGTCAACATCGATATGGGGCGCATGCAGCAGGTCATCACCAATTTCGTCACCAACGCGGTAAAGCACACCCAGCAGGGACACATCAAGGTGGGATGGCGACGCACCCCACGGCCCCTCTCCTCGCAGCAGGGAGCCGAGGGCGATTTAGGCATCTACATGTATTGCGAAGACACCGGCTCCGGCATTCCCAAGGACATGCAGGAGCGCATCTTCGACCGCTTTGTAAAACTCAACGACTTCGTGCAAGGCACCGGACTGGGTCTCAGCATCTGCAAGAGCATCGCCGAACGCAGCAACGGCTGCATCGGCGTGCAGAGCGAGGGCGAAGGCCGAGGCTGCACCTTCTGGATATGGGTGCCCTGTTAGGGCGTGTTCATTCATCGACAAAAACAATCTTTAACTCCCTTAAAACTCCAACGATATGCAAACCAGCAAATACATGCTCGCCAGTGAGCGCGACCAGCTGTGGGGACTCACCGTCACCACCATCGGCTACGAAGAGATTGGCCCCAACGACCCTTACCCCACTCGCGGCCATGCCGACGGCTACTATTTCGACCTGGCCAAGGGGCGCATCCTGCCCGAGTATCAACTGCTCTATATCATCGAGGGACAGGGCATTTTCCATAGTCAGACCCTGGGGGAGGCTCCACTGAAGGAAGGCGACTTCTTTATGCTCTTCCCCGGCGAATGGCATAGCTACCACCCCACAGGCCCCACTGGCTGGAAGAAATTCTGGATAGGCTTCCAAGGGCGCAATGTCGACGACCGCGTGCGCGCCGGTTTCCTCGCTCCCACCAAGCCCATCTACCATGTTGGCTTCCACGACAGCATCGTGCGCCTCTACCGCTCGGCCTACGATGCCGCCGTGGCCGAGGAGGCTTACGCCCAGCAGCTCATGGCTGGCATCGTCAACCATCTCATCGGGCTGATGTATGCCCTGGAGCGAAACATCGAACTGAAGAGCCGCAACCAAAGCCACGTCGACCTGATGAACCGAGCCCGACTGCGCATCCGTGAGGAGCTGGAGTCGCCACTCACCATTCAGCAGGTGGCCGACGACCTGGGTATGAGCTACTCCAATTTCCGCAAGCTCTTCAAGGAGTACACCGGTCTCTCGCCAGCCACCTACCAGCAGGACCTGCGCCTGCAGCGTGCCAAGGAACTGCTCACCACCACCAGCCTGAGCATTAAGGAGATTGCCTACCGGCTAAACTTCGATTCGCCCGACTACTTCTCATCGAAATTCAAAATCAAGACAGGCCGTAAGCCCAGCGACCTGAGGTAAGCCTTCAGTCCGTTACGACCCTAAAACTATCTCTTCCGCCCGACTATGTGCCGAGTGGTAAAAAATCTCGTACGAGATTTTTTCAAAAGTCGTTACCGTTTTTCAAAAAGTCGTTACCGAAATTTCAGGGGGCGCCACCTGCTTGAAACCTCCTGTTATTCCCGAAAAACATCAAATGCAACAAAAATGACGTTTTGTTGTGAAAAAAGTTCGATTTTTGTTGTTTGTTAGCTAAAAAATGATTAACTTTGCAGCCCAAGGGCATGTTGCCCATTATATGCTCAAATCAGAATGAAGCAAAAGACGAAGCAAGACTGGTTTTGACATCTATAGAAAAAGAATAATTAAATATAGTATAGGAGTTCAAACTATGAACAAGAAATCTTACATGGAACCCGCAACACGGGTCGTGAAGGTTCAGACGATGAGCATGATTGCCTCTACTACTGGAGTTAGTACCGTTGGTGGTAATGCAGGTCTTAACTATGGCGGCGGCGGCAGCTACGCAGCCCTTAGCCGTGATGGCGGCTGGGACGAAGACGACGAATAAACGAGTCTCCTGAACCTCCGCACCTCCGTTTGGTGCGGGCCAATAGAACTACAGAGGCACAGAGGCCTTGGGCATCATCTCTGTGCCATGTAATTGTATATGTTTTTGTTCTAAAACAATTTTGGATAGTTGCGGTTTGCTTTGCAAAGAATTTTTCTTTCCTTTTTCATTTATTCGTTTCTGAAAAAGCAAACAGTCATTTCTTTCTGATGAATTCTTACAGCAGGGGAGCGAAGAGGCGGGTGAACGAGTCCCATAGGCGGCGCACGATGTGCGGGTGGATGCGCTCTGGCAATGATGCCAATGGCACTGCCAACTGCTCGTCGGCCTCAAACACTTGGCGCATGCGAACGGCCATGTCGGCATCGTAGAAGAACATGTTTCCTTCGAAATTGTTTTCAAACGAGCGAAAGTCGAGGTTGGTGGAGCCGCAGGTGCACACGGCGTCGTCGCTCACCATGAGCTTGGAGTGCAGGAAGCCCCCGTCGTAGAGGCTCACCTTGATGCCCGCTTCGGCGGCTTCGCGCAAATAGCTGCGACTGGCCCATTCCACAAACCACGCATCGCTGCCACGGGGCACCATCACACGCACGTCGACACCGGCGGCAGCAGCCGTCTTCATGGCGAAGAACACGCTGTCGGTGGGCAGGAAATAGGGTGTTTCGAAATAAATGTACTTGCGGGCGGCCATGATGGCATGCAGATAGCCCTGCATGATTTCGGGATAGCTGTCTACGGGGCCGCTGGTGACGGTTTGCACCAATGCTCCTTCCTGTTGTGGACGGGTGTAGTACTTGCGGTCGCTGAGCAGCGTGCGGTCAACAAAATACCAGTCGGTGAGGAAAGCGCGCTGCAAGCTGTTCACGCCGCCGCCCTCGATGCGCAGCATGGTGTCGCGCCACTTGGATGACACATACCTTATCGCGATGTTCATCCCCCCCACATAGCCTACGCGGCCATCGATGACGATGACCTTGCGGTGGTTGCGGTAGTTGGCCTTTCGCGTGAACTGGGGGAAGTGCACAGGCATGAACGGCTCCACATCGATGCCCTCGCGGCGCATGCGCTCGAAGAAGCGGCTCTTGACGCGCCAACAGCCTACGTCGTCGTAGATCACCCGCACCTCTACGCCCTTTCGGGCACGGGCTATCAGGGCATCGCTGATGAGGCGACCCAGGGCGTCGTCCTCGAAGATGTACATGCAGAGGTGGATATGGTTGCGGGCGGCGGTAATGTCGCGCAGCAAGCGGGGGAAGAAATCGTAGCCACTGGTGAGGATGTCGGCCCGCTGGTTGAGGAAGGGCATGGAGAAGCTCTGGCGGGCAAACAGGTTGATGGCGGGCTCGTAGGTGGCGGGCAGCTGCAGGGGTCCCTGCTCCACAAACTCCACCATCGTGCGCTTGGTGAGCATGTCCATGCTGCGACGACTGATGAAGCGCTCCTTGCGATGGTTGATGCCGAAGAAGATGTAGGCGATGACACCAAAGAGGGGAAGGAAATAGATGACGAGCGCCCACGCCATCGTCTTCGCGGGCTGGCGATTGTCCAGCACCACGTGGATGATGGCGGCTATGGCTATCAGCCGCGAGAGCCAGTAGAGAATGCCAAGAACGCTCATCTTACTCTTTTATTCTATTCCAATGAGTTTATGGGTTTGCAGGGAGAGGCGCCACTGGGGATGGTGTTTGATGTAGTCCACGCATCGCTGCATGATGGCGGCGTTGCGGATAGGGTCGCCCGTGTCGCAGGGCTGGAGATAGAGGAGGGGGGAGGAGTGAGAATTGAGCGTTGGGAGGAATGATTCAGGGTCGGTGGTTTCGTCGAAGACGATTTTCAGCTCGTCGGGTAATCTCTCACCGCTCAGCTTAAATTTCTCACCACTCAGCTTCGGCGACACGGTGAGCCAGTCGAGGTTGCGGGGGGCGGGACGGGTGCCGTTGCTCTCCATGGCCACCTCGTAGCCGTGCTGGTGGAGCAGGTCAACGAGTGCCTCGTCGGCTTGCAGCGTGGGCTCGCCGCCGGTGAGCACGACGAGGGGAGAGGTGTCGGCAGCAATGCTGCCGACCACCGTACCTATCGCGGCGAAGAGGCCATCGGCGGTCATCTCTGTGAAGGTGTCGAACTCCGTATCGCAGAAAGGACAGCGCAGGTTGCAGCCGGCAAAACGAATGAACACCGCAGCACGCCCGGTGTTGCGCCCCTCGCCCTGCAGCGAATAGAAAATAAGGTTCACTCGATACATCCTCTACCGTCTAAAGTCTATCGTCTCTCATCTATAGTCTAAAGTCTATAGTCAACCGTCTACCGTCAATCCTCTTTAGTCAACCTCGTAGCAGGCGATGTTGCCTTCACTCTCCTGCACGGTGCATTTGTAGCAGTGTGGCGTCTGCTCCACGCACCAGCGGGCGATGTTCTCCGCTGTGGGGTTGAAGGGCAACACGTCGTTCAGGTTCTGATGGTCCAGCTGTTGTTTGATGCGTCGTTTCACCTCGGTGAAGTCCACCACCATCCCGTTTTGGTTCAGCTCTTTTGCGCGGCAGTAGAGGGTGATTACCCAATTATGGCCGTGCAGCTGTGTGCATTTGCTCTCGTAGTCGACCGTCAGCCTGTGGCTGGCCGAGATTTCAAGTCTTTTCTGAATGTAGTACATAGTTACGTTTTAAACAATGAGTTCGCGGCCCAGCCTGTTGGCCAGCATGTCGCGTATCTCCTTGGTTTCCTTATGTTCTTTTAGTAGTTGTATCTGCTGTTCGATGCTGGTGTCGGGGCTTCGCATCTGCCGTTCCAGTTCCTTCACGCGAGCCGAGACGATGTTGAACCGGAAGGTCATCACCAGGTTGACGATGAGCTGTTGCAAACCGTCTTCTTGTGGCTTTGGCACAAAGCGTCCGCCCAATTGGTGACGGTCGATGTCGAGCTTGGTGGCCAGCTGGCTTACCTGCGGGTCGGGATGTGAGCAGAAGTAGGTCTCGGCCTTGAAGCCCGGCTCACCACTATGCGCTGCCGCCTCGCTGAGTATCTGCTGGTACAGGGGTTGTGATAATTGCAGTCCATCCTGCGACAGGTCGTAGTCGATATACTGCGCCACGCTGAGCGAGATGGTGCCGCCGTCGTCGGTCTCCACATTGTCGAAGATGATCTCTTCGCCGTGGCGCACAATCTCGCGCAAGAGGAGGAGTTCAATAGTAGAACCAGCAACAGGCCCAACAAGCCCTACAGACCCTCCCCCGGCCCCTCCCTGTGAGGGAAGCAAAGACCCTCCCCCGGCCCCTCCCTGTGAGGGAAGCAAAGACCCTCCCCCGGCCCCTCCCTGTGAGGGAGGGGAGTATATAGACTTGTCTGCTGCAAGAGTATCTGCTTCTCTCCCTTCAGTGTGATGGTGGGGCTGTTGGGCTTGCTGGTTGTTACCCACCTTTTTGTTCAGCTCGGCGATGAGCGTTTGCTCCTTCATGCCGATGCGGCGTGCCAAGTCGGTGATGTAGGTGGAGCGTAGTATCTGGTCGGGGATGACGCTGATGCTTTGCACGATGCCACCGATGGCCTCGCTGCGCTTTACGGGGTCGTCGGTGTTCTGCACCGTGAGGCGTGTCTTGAAGGTGATAAAGTCTGTTTGGTTCTCGTCGATAAACTTCTTCAGTTCCTCGCTGCTGTGCTTGCGGGCGAAGCTGTCGGGGTCGTCGCCGTCGGGCAGTAGCAGCACCTTGATGTTCATGCCCTCGGCTAGCAGCATATCGGTGCCGCGCATGGCGGCGTGGATGCCCGCCTCGTCGCCGTCGTAGAGCAGGGTGATGTTGCTTGTGAAGCGGTGGAGCAGGTGAATCTGATGGATGGAGAGCGCCGTGCCGCTGTTGGCCACCACGTTCTCGATGCCCGCCTGGTGCATGGCGATGACATCGGTGTAGCCCTCCACCATGAACACGCGGTCTTCCTTCACGATGGCTTTCTTCGCCTGGTAGATGCCGTATAGCTCGCGCTCCTTGTGGTAGATGTCGCTGTCGGGGCTGTTCACATACTTCTGCGCCACACCCTTGGTGCGGCTGTCGAGTACGCGTCCGCCAAAGGCCACCACCTTGCCGCTGACGTTCAGCCAAGGGAAGATGGCGCGACCTGAATAGCGGTCGTAGATGCCACGCTCGTTCTCGATACAAAGGCCGGTCTTGACGAGGAACTCTTTCTGATAGCCCTTGCTTGTTGCCTCTGTGCAGAGGGCATCGCGCCGCTGCGGGGCATAGCCCAGCTGGAAGCGCTCGATGATGTCGTCGCGGATGCCACGGCTGCGGAAATATTGTTTTCCTATGGCGATGCCGTCGGGGTCGTTTTTCAGTATTTGGTGAAACCAGTCCTTGGCCCACTCGTTGACGATGAACATCGAATCGCGCTCGCTTTGTGCCTGGCGCTCCTCGTCGGTGAGTTCTTTCTCAACGATTTCAATGTTGTATTTGCGTGCTAGCCAGCGCAGGGCTTCGGGATAGGTAATCTGCTCGTGCTCCATTAGGAAACCGGCGGGCGTGCCGCCCTTTCCGCAGACAAAGCAGTGGCAGATGTTCTTCGCCGGCGACACCATGAACGAGGGGTTGCGGTCGTCGTGGAAGGGGCATAGTCCTTTGTAGTTCACACCGCTCTTGCGCAGTGTGACGAACTCGCCCACCACGTCGACGATGCGTGCTGCATCCAGGATTTTATCTACTGTAGCCCGGTCGATCATTTTTTCTAGACTTACTAGTCTATCTAGTCTTTCTAGTTATACTAGTTTTATTTCTTTAAATATTTAGCCAGTTCAGAGCCGTTTTGGCGCAGGCCCTTGGCGAAGCTTTGGGCGTTCATCTGGGCGCCGAGTTTCGAGGCGTGGGTGTGGTCCTGCTTGAAATAGACGCCCGCCTTTTCCTTCAGCTTGGCGATGGCCTCGCGGGCCTTCTCCTTGTCGTCGGGCAGGCGTTTCAGGGCGAACTTCTTGTCGAGGAAATCGGCGCTGATGTTGTGCATGTCGATGAACTCCACGCCGGTAGCTTCCACCACCTCGCGATACCAGCGACCGTAGGTGTTGTCGCGGCGCTCCACCTTGCCGCCGGGCCACTCGTTGCGCGGCGTCAGGCTCACAAGGATGGGCGTGGCCCCCTTCTCCCGGGCGTCGTCAATCATCTTGCGCAGATACCATCCGAAGCTGTACACCACCTCGTAGTCGCCGTTGTCCATGTGATAGACGTGCAGCGTGTCCTGCGTGCCGGGGATGACGCCGCGTCCCTTGTTGTCGGTGATGGGACAGATGTCGTTGTGCCCAAACTGGATGGTGACGAAGTCGCCGGGCTGCAGCGAGTTATAGACGCGCTCCCACAGCCCTTCCTTGATGAAGGTGCGTGTGCTGCGCCCGGCGCGCCCAGCATTGACGAGCGTGACGCGGGTGGTGTCGAACACGGTAGCGGATTGCGATGCCCATCCCCACATGCCGTTGTCGTCCTTGTCGGAGTTCTTCACGGTGCTGTCGCCAGTGAAGTAAACGACCGGCTTCCTCTTTGAAGGAGTGAATCGCGATGGCTCCACGTTCTGCATCATGGTTTGCAGGGGACGCAGGGCGGGGTTGGCACTATAGAAAAGCCCCTCGGCGGCGCTGCGTGCGTTCATCTCGGCCCCAAATTTTGAGGTGTGGATCTTGTCGCCCAGGAAGTGATAGCCCTGCTTCCAAGCACTGTAGCTGTCAAGCTTCTGGCCGCTAATTTCGTTCAGGTCAACGAAGGGCACCCCCTCCACGGCGGCGATATAGGCTGCCCATTCCGTCTGTGGCTTGCGCACGATGCGGCCGTCGGCATCGATGGCGTTGCGTGGCGTGAGCGACATCAGGATGGGGTGAGCGCCTCGTGCACGTACCTCATTAATATATAGGCGCAGATAGCGGCCATAGCTGTAGACGGTGTCCTGTCGCTGCGTGCGCTGATTAAAGCCGATGTACATCGTGTCAGGGTCCACGCCGGGGATGACGGCGCGAGCGCGTCGCTGGTCGAAGTATTCGCCGCCGTCGTTGTGACCGATGCTGACGAGCACCCAGTCGCCGGGCTGCAATGCTTGACGGATGGCGGGCCACAGGTCGGTGTAGAACGTGCGGGTCGACATGCCGCCCAGCGCCTGGTTTTCGACCGATATTTTCCTTGCGTTGAAGTATTTTGGGAAGTAGTAGCCCCATCCCCACTGGCCGTTGTTGCCATTGCCCAGCGTGCCGTTGCGCATGGTGCTGTTGCCAACCAGGAAGAGCACTGGGTTCTGGCCTCGGCGTGTGCTGCCCGGTGCAGGGCGAGCCTGCAGGGCCTTGGCTATTGAGTCAGGGGTGTTGTCAATCACCTGTTCGGCGGCGGTGGGGTCGGGCAGGTTGTCGAACACCTGCGGCATGGCCACCACGGCCGAGAGGATGGCTATCAGCGTTGTGAGTAGTCGTTTCATCTTCAATGATATTTTTTTATTTTGCAAAGATACAATGTTTATTCCGTCTGACCAAATTAGCGAGCCAAAATCTACCCAACTCTCTGGCCGCTCTCGCGCCATTCGCTGGGCGACATGCCCGTGACCGACTTGAAGGCGCGGAAGAACGAGGCATCCGACGAGAACCCCGACTCGGGGCCTACCGACGAAATCTTGATGTCGGGCCTGTTGCTGAGCAGCTGTTTGGCATGTTCCACGCGATAGGCATTGACAAACTGGGGGAAGGTCATGCCCCGCTCGGCCTTGATGCAGTCGCTGATATAGGTACGGTTGGAGTTGAGCGCGTCGGCCACGTCCTGTAGTTTCAGATCGCTGTGCAGATAGGGTAGCTCGCTCTCCATGTGCTGGCAGATGCGCTCCATCAGCGCCTTGAAGCCCTGTTGGCTGTCGTCGATGGGCGTGGTAGGCTTCGGCTTGCGTCGTTTTATCGCCCAAACGATGGTCAGCAGCAACAAAATGGCCAGCGCCAAGAGCCACCATCCCCATTGGCCGCCACTCTTCGCGGCGGCTGTGTCGGACTCAGTGTCGTTGCTGGTGCCCAGTCGCAGCAGCAGCACCTTGTTGTGGGGAGTGAAGTTATCCACGCTGCCGTCGACGTTCAGATCGGTGCCACCCGCCAGCATAATGTCGCCGCTCGGCATCAGCAGCGGATGACCATAGAAGACGTAGCGTTGCGGCTCGGTGGCGTAGAACGTCAGCCGGGCTGGCTGCTCGGCATAATCCACACCCAACACATACAGTCGCTTGCTGTTGGGGCCATAGCCTATCAGGAAAGCACGATGAGTCTGGCGATTGGCTATAAAGGGAGGTTGCCAGTCGATGAGGTCTTTTTGATACCGGGTGGGGATGGTGTCGGTGGTGGTCAGCAGCGTAAAGACGGTGTCCTCAAGATGGCAGATGGCTTTCTGCCCCAAGTGGTTCTCCACAGGCAGCAGATACACATAGCGGCCAGCCTCGCGGTCGCCCACAAAGCAGTCGGTGGAAATGGTGGCGCAGAGATTGCGCAGCGTGTGCCACTCGCTGAAGAGGGGCACCGTGAAAGGCTCGCCCTTCAGGCGGTCTACCCAGATGGTGTCGTAGGCTTCGGCATGGTGGTCGATGCTGCTGAAGATGATGACGTCGTCGTCGGCCACGGGCAGCACGTAGGGTACAGCCCTGGGCTGGGCCACCGGCTTCACATGGTTGAAATACTTCTGCCCGTCGAACAGTTCGATGTCGTCGGGACTTTGATACCAGTTGCCCGTGATGACCACGCGCCCGCTATCGATCTCGGTGGCCGAGGCGAACACGCGCCCATGGTCCAGGCAACCAAAGCCGCGGAAGGTGTGGCTGGCAGTGTCGTAGCGTTCCACGCTGAAGATGTGGCCAATGCCCAGTGGTTCGCGATGGCCGCCGCCAATGAGCACCAGTCCGTTGCTGAGGGGCACGGCGATACACTCATCGTGAGGATAGACGGTGTTGAGCAGGTGCCATTCGCCGTTGCTGAAGTATTCGGCCGTGGCCGTGGGCACGAAGCCGCTGGTGTGGCCGCCCACCACCATGGGGGTGCCGCCCGCCATGAACACGGCGTGGCCGCTGCGCGGGATATGCAGACTCGGCAGCGTGTCGATGGCCAAGGGCGTCACCACTGGTTCAGGGCCTTTGTCGGCCCATGCCGCACAGCAGGTGAAGGTCATGGCAAGCAGGGCTGCCACCTTGAATAGTTGTCTTTGCATCGAGAAAAAGTATTCCTTCGGTATTGGGCAGCGTTTAGTTTCTGCCTTCACTGATTGCAAAAGTACAAAAATAGTTTTAGGTGACCAAGTTTTTTTGCTTTTTTAAAGAAAACGACCTATCGCCCACCCGACAGTAGACGGTAGACACTATGGCAACCGACATCGAGAAAGCGGGACAGGCCCACGCTGCCAACCACCACCAAGGGCGGCAGACAGTAGGCGTAGAGCAGGCAGGTCATCTCAGGCTCGAAGTGGGTGCGCAGATACTCCTGGCCTACGAAGAGCGGAATCCAATGCAAGGCGTAGAGCAGGAAAGCGTATTTGTAGAACGCATGCGGCTTGAACAGATGATGGCGGTTGAGCAGGTCGTAGACCGTGACCACGGCAATAGGCGTGGCCAGGCGGAAGAGGCTCCAGAAGCGGGTGGTCGTCGACAAGGAGAGGCAGAACAATGCCGCCCAAAGCACCACGATGCCTACCTGCCACGGACTGACGGCGTCGGCAGCCATGAACGATTTCTTGTGGATGCCCATCCAACAGCCCAGCAGATACACCTGAAGCCAATAAGCGAGATGGTAGTAAGTCATCTCGATGGCAAACGAGATGACTGCGCAAACCGCGATGGACGTCAATCCCCACCACTTATGCTTGAGCAACAAGTAGAAGACGGGCGACAACAAGGCGTAGACCATCAGGTTGCGGACAAACCATAATACCGACAGATGGCCCGATGTCAGGAACAGTTTGAAGAAACCGCCCACACCGTCGAACTGTGCACATTCTTCCACATAGTTCCAGCCCAACAGGCGCCCCACCACCAACCACACCACACAGGCCAAGCAGCTCCAAACGATATAGGGCACCAGCAGGGAGCGCACCCTGCGCAGCAGCTTCCCCTTTGCGCTTTGGGGGGCATAGTTCAGGAAGAACAGATAGCCCGACACGAAGAAGAAGAATGGCACGGCACAATGTCCCAGCGCATTCGTGACGCTCGTCACTTGCACGATGGGCGACAGCGACGGCCCCTCTGGCGTGGAGTGCAGCCACACAATCAGGCAAGCCATCGCAAACGACAGCGGCCCTATCTTCTGTAGTTGGTGCTTGGTGCTGTTGCCCATAGAATTACGTCAATGCAAAAACCCGACGGCAAAGATACGCATTCTTTCTTGCTTTTCCTCATTTTTCCAGCCCTTTTGTTCAATTTTTTATTCAGAATGGCAGATAATACATTTATTTTAACTAATTTTGCATCCGCAAATTACTTATAAACAAATAACAAATGATTATGAAAAGATTGATTATGATGGGTGTAGCCGCTCTTATGGCTACTACTGCCGTGATGGCTCAGTCCGACGGCTACTACGACAAGAAGCACGAGGTGGGCATTACCTTTGGCGCTGGTTCCAACTCGCAAATCATCGATGCCTTCGAAGAGTTTGGTGGCGCCATAGTGGGTGTCAAAATGGACAATGAGAAGTTTACTGGCCCGTTCTCCGTGGAATATTTCTATCATCCCAAATCGTGGCTCGGCGTGGGTGGCATCTTAGCCTACGGCCAAATGAAGCAGGACGTTTTCCTGAACGGCAAGCACAATGGCAAGGACGGCGAAACAAAGAACACCTATCTGACACTCATGCCCGCCGTGAAGTTCGATTGGCTGCGCAAGAGCCACTTCGGCATGTACTCAAAGATTGGCTTCGGCGCCACTTACCGCACAGAAAAGATTGAATACAACTCTTCCTCCTATAAAGACTGGGACGACTCCGAGATCCATGTGAACTGGCAGCTGACGCTGCTCGGCATCGAGGGCGGTGGCCAGGCTTTCCGCGTATTCGGCGAGCTGGGTACTGGCGAGCAGGGTATCCTCCTGCTGGGTGCCAGATATAAGTTCTGATGCTTTTTCGCATCGGCGAAGAATCCTTCACGGCAATCATCAGCTTGATGATTGCCGTGAAGTTTTTTTGCTAGCTAGCTTTGCAAGTAAAGCCCTGACTGAAGACTGTAGCCGCAAATATGCGGCTCACCCAACCATTGGCTAGGGAGACTAGTAGAACTAGGAAGACTAGTAGAACTAGGAAGACTAGTAAAACTAGGAAGACTAGCTTTTTTTGAAGACGATGTAACTACCTGTTTGAAGGGTGGAAAAAGAAAGCGGGGCACACCGTTGATGGTGTGCCCCGCTGACACTTATTTGCTGTTGCTTAGGCAACGCTTACTTCACGACCACCTTGTAGCCCTCGATGACGAATGTGCCATGGAGACCTTCGAGGCTGGTAGCCTGGCTGCGAACCAGCTTACCGTCGAGCGTGTAGATATCAGCAGGCTTGTTGCCATTGATGAGGCTCTTGATAGCGGTGGGCATGCCATTGTTGCTGAATACGAACACCACAGGACGCGACTCGGCACCGTTAGCATAGACGGCGCTCACAGCGAAGACGTTCTCGGTGGTAGCACCCTCAAGCTCGATGCTGGTCTCGGTCGTGCTCTCGGCCACCTCGCCATCAACCCAGACGTTGTAGTTGGCGACGCTGCCACCACCACGGGTGTACTGGATGTCGGCCACGCAGAATGCCAGAGCGGCATCGCCGTTGGTGTTGTTGCGGATGGCAAAGTAGGTCGTTCCCTCGGGCAGGTCGTAGCTCACCTGCTTCCAGCCAGTCTGTGTCAGCGTCTCGCCACCAACCTTGGTGAAGTCGGCGATGGCGTTGCCAGTGGAAGAAGCATACACCTCATAGTCGGTGGGACCATACTGGATGCTCAGAGCCGAAACGTAGAACGTGATGGTCTGTGCCACACCAGGCAGAGCGGGCGAAATGAGCCAGTCGTCGTTGTCGGGATAGCCACCGTTGCCGTCGTAGTTGTAGCCCGAGAGGAGGTAGGTCTCGTCGAGTGTTCCATTAGGACCAGCTAATGCGGTGTTGGCGATGCCCATATCAGACGGACGCACCACGAGGAATGCGGCGACCTGTCCGTCGGAAGCCAATGTGAGGTCGGTGAAGAGGCTACCCTTGGCTTCGCCATTGTTGTTGATGGCAGTCCACTCGCCGAAGTCGCTGATATTGTCAGCCTCCAGCTCGGCAAAGTCCTCAAGCACTTCCTCGGTGCTGTTAGCGGGAGCAGTCCAAGAGAGCTTCACGCCGGTCTCGGTCTTCTCACCCTGCAGGTTCTCAGGAGCAGCAGCAGTGCTCTGCTTCAGGGCAATCACAGCCTCGGCTGTGTTGTCGTCCTCGTCGAGGTCGTACTCGTATTCCACCTCAGCGCGCAACTTGATGTCGCCGGGTTCGTCGAAGATAGAGGTCTCGATGTCTTGCAGCAGAGTCATGGTCTCGTAGGAGATGAGCGGCTCGGTGATTTCCTCATTCAGGATTTCCTCCTCGTTGGCGAAGAGCTTCACGGTGAAGTTCTTGGCAGCCTTCTCACCGATGTTGCGGACGCTGATGCCCACCTCGGCGCTCTGGCCAGCCATCACGCTCTTCGGAGCCTCGATGGTGGTAGCAAGGTTGTACTCAAGCATATCGGAGATCTTCAGGGCATCGAACCAGATATTTCCTGCATCCTTGAAGTCGCAGCGGAGCACCACCTTGATGAAGGGCTCCTCAGTATAGTCGGCCAGCGACACCTTCACGGGCTGGAAGTCTTCGGTGAGGGCCACAGTCTTCACCAGCTTCTCCTTACCGTCGGGGGTAATCACCTTCACCTTGAAGCGGTTCTTGTTCGAGCCTTCGCCCTTCACGTGGACAATCAGCGTAGGATTGCCCTCGCGCATAGCGATCTTGCCACTGGTGAACTCAGCAAATGCATCACCACCGTAGCCGCTGATGACGACGCTGTTGCCATCATCGTCGGCACTTTCACTGCTGTAGGTGCCGTCCACATTCTCGAAGTTCATAATCCAGCCATAGTCGAACTCCTCGCCGAAGTTCTCCTCAATAGGCATCTGATAAGGTGCGCCTGCGAAGACCTCTGCATAAGCGAAGCTTCTTTCTTCTGCTGTAAGGTCCTTGTTCAGCTCGTTCTCGGCAGTGACGCACAAGTATTCGATTTGCTGGTCACCCGTGTTGTCGAGTGCAATAGTGGCTGTGGTCTCGGTTGTAGTGGCAACTACATCGTCGAGCACAACAATTAAGAACATTCCCCAATACAGTTCCTCGTGAGCCGTCCACACCTTGTAGACAACCTCGTCGGGGTTGACAATACCACCATTCTGGCCAACGGTGACAGCATCCCAGTTGAGCACCACGCCGTCGACGGTCTCGTAGGCAGTCAAATTGCTGGGAGCAGCAGGTGCGTCGAGACCAATGTAGGCGTTCACGAGCTCGCTCTTGGCACCACGACCGCCGTCAGCATCGTAAGGAATAGCCTGATACTTGTGGCTGCCTTCTACATTGTAGTCGACATACACCTTGGTGGCTTCGGGCAGTACGTTCTCATACTCCTTGATGGGAGCGCCATCACGATAGATCACCAGCTTGCCAATGTTGTTCAGCACGCTTCCGTCGTTGGCCAGGCGAGGAGCAGTAACAGTGACCACAGCCTTGTGTGCTCCGAAGGGATCGGGCTGCACAGCCAGTCTCGGAGCTGCGGGAGCGGTGGGCTCCATGCCGGCCTCGATGGTGATGTACTTCACCTTGAGGTTGAACATGTCGGCGTCGCTAATGGCGTGAATGGCCACGAAGTAGTTGCCATCCTCGGCCACGGAGAACTCCTGCTCGAAGTCGACGAAATCACTCGACTGGTAATCGGTAGCAGGAATAATCGTCTGGGTCAGGCCCTCAACGGTTCCCTCCTTGCCAACGAGCACCTCGAAGCGCTCGGGCCAGCTGCTGCTGCTGCCTACGTTCATGATGAAGTTGTAGAACTTGCCAGCCTTCAGGGCGATAGGCATGGTGATGAGGTAGTCGTCGGCGCTGTTGCTGGAGCTGTAGCCATAGTAAGCACCATTGCTGGCGCTCCATTGCCATGTCGTGCCGTCTTCGTTGGCATCGATGACGTTGAAGAGTTCGAATGCGGCAGCAGTGCTGAAGTCGGCGGTGTAGGGCACCTGGAGGATAGCATTGATGAATACGGTAACTTCCTCGCTCTTGGCACCATCGCCGAGCGCATTGACAGGAATAGCTTGATAGGTGTGGTAGCCAGCCTGCAGTGCGGGATCATTGTCCTCGTAAACAACCACGGAGCCGGGCACAACATCCTCGAACACGTTGATGACCTGTCCGTCGCGGAGCAGCTTCACAGAGATGTTCTCGGTGAGAGCAGCGCCAGAGACGTCGAGGGTAGGAGCGGTGAAGGTGATGGTGGCGCCAGCGACTTCTCCGTCGTAAGGAACAACGGTGAGATCGGTGATGGCTGCGGGAGCAGCGGGATCGGCACCCTCCTCAATCAGGAAGTTGTCAACATAGAGGTAGTACTCGTCGGCGTCGCTGATAGCGTGGATACCAAAGTGGTAGTAGCCAGTCTCTTCAACGATGAGGGTTGCGTTCTCCAGTGTCTGAGCAGCCGTCCAGGTCACGTCGGTAGACTCGATGACGGGCAGCACCAAAGCTGAAGCCTTAGCCGTTGTACCCATCTTCACCTCAATGCGCTCGGGATAGGATGCCATGCGGCACCATGCGTCGATGGCGAAGTGGTAAATCTTGCCAACTTCAAGCTTGATGGCGGGCGAAATGAGCCAGTCGTCAGCATCAGCGGAAGAGTTGTAGGGATTGCCGAAGTAGCCACCTTGATCGTCGCCAGTATAAGTCCAGGTCTTGCCGTCCTCGTTGGCATCGAGGATGCCAAACTCGCCAGCCTCGTCAGCATTGTTGAATGCATTGGCGTAGGGCAGTTCGTCGATGGGATCACCCGTCTCGACCACTTCGCTTGGAACTTTCAACGTGACTTCTCCGTACCAGCTCAGGTAGTAAATCCTATCGGTGGCAGCATTGGCAATCACGTCGTTGATGGCGGTGAACTTGTTGAGTTCAGCGTCGTATTCCATCTGGAAATCATCGATGAAATAACCTTCTTCTACCTCGTCGTAGGTGGCGCCAACCATCCAGATGTTATAAGAGCTATAGTCGCCCAGATACTGGAAGGCGGGGAAGGTGACGATGTTGCCTTCAAGCGAGCCCTTAATCCATGCTGCGGGGAAGTCCTCGAACAGCCCTTGCACATAGACATCGTTGCCATCAAAGCCCACGTTGCATTTGCCGCTGATGTTTGAGCTGCCGGCGGATGAATAGGCGAGGCCGCTCATGCTAAGCTGGGTGGTCTCAAGGCCGGCGGGAGGAGTAATCAGCTCGGGAGCCTCATAGTCTTCTATGAGAGTGAACACAGTCTCATAGTCGCCGTAGCCCGAGAAGGTGTCATCGTCAGTCCAGAACAGACCCACAAAGTTGTTGCCCTCCAAGGGATCGCCAGTGCCTTCGAGCGTGATGTTGCCATCGGCGTCGACGGTGAGCGTGATGTTGTCGGCAGCCACCTCAGCAAATCCAGCTTCAGCATCGTAGGAAACCAAGCTCAGACGCAGACCATAACCATAAGACGACCAGTAAACCATCTGGTTCAGAGGAATGGTAATGGTGTTGCCTTCGATGGTGCCCTTTACCCACGTGTTAACGGAGACGTAGCTGATGAAGTCCTTGATGAAGACCTCGCCATCGGCAGTTTCGACCATTGTGGTGGTACCGCTCTGGTCGCCTACGTAAATCTGATTGTTGCTAACATAATAGCCCACGCCAGAACGGGTGTAGAACTTCTCCTCGCCTTCAGCGGGTGCGGTGATAACGCCGTTCTCGTCGATGGTCTCACCCAACAGGCGTACATTCATGTCTTTGGCCTGATAGTTGATGGGTGTGCGGCCCAAGTCGTTGACAGTCATGCTTGTGGCCTGGCCGTAAAGCTTCCATGTCAATCCCTTTACATGTGTTGAAGCGGTTTCTTTCTCATCGCGCTGGTCTTTCAGCAGCTGAGCAGCGGCAGCGGCCTTTTTTTCAGCGTCGCCGGAGAGAAGGTCTACGATGGCCTGCTGTGTGCCTACCATCTTCTTCACGTACATGGCAGCAAGTCCTTTAGCCTTATTGGGTTGGGCTTTCTGGATTTGCTGAGCCTGTGCGGGTACTCCCAGCAGCACTACTGCCAGGGCACCTAAAAGAAACGAAGTGATTCTTTTACTCATAATGTTAATAAATTGGTTAATATTAAAATGATTTATCGTATGTACATTTTACGGCATAATCGGCTGCAAAGTTAACGAAATTATTTCTAACTTCCAAGAAAAAACAACATTTTGTTTTCAAATCTTAATTTTTTCCGCTATTCCTTTTGCTCTTTGGGCAGAAATGCCTATTTTTGCAGCCATTTCGCGCGTACATTTATTATTATGCATCCACTCGAACTGTTCCATTACTGCCCTGTCTGCGGCGCCCCCGGCTTTGCCGTGAACAACGTGAAGAGCAAGCATTGCGCCCATTGCGGCTTCACCTATTATGCCAACCCCTCGTCGGCCACCGCCGCCTTCATCCTGCGCCCCGATGGCTGCCTGTTAGTGGCCCGCCGAGGTAAGGAGCCGGCACGCGGCACATTGGACCTGCCCGGCGGTTTCGTCGACATGGACGAGACGGCCGAGGAGGGCATGCGCCGCGAAATCATGGAGGAGACCGGCCTGGAGGTTGGCGCGTTGCATTATCTGTTCAGCTTGCCCAACCTCTATGAGTATAGCGGCATGACCATCCACACCATCGACATGTTCTACCGTACGGAGGTGCCGCAGGATGCGCAACCACAGGCCGACGACGATGCTGCCGAGCTGATGTGGCTGCCAATAGAAAAAGTGCAGCCCGAGCTGTTCGGACTCCACAGTGTTCGCAAGGCGGTGGAAAGGTTCCTCGCCAGTGGGATTGGTCAGTAAAGGACAGAAATTTTGATAAATTTTGATAAATTTCGGCTTCCGCCAGAAGCCAACGCTTAGGGACAAAAAAAAGGCGTTGACTTTTTGAAAAAAAGCGGCGAGATTTTTAAAAAAGTCGTTGAGATTTTTAAAAAACTCAACGACTTTTTTTCGTGTGGTGTAATCCCTTCTATTTCAACTAAATGAAAAAGGACAGAAATGATGGGAAATTTTGATAAATTTCGTTATCTGTTGTTGCTTACATGTAGCCCAGCCAGCGCAGGATGTCGTTGAGGTTGGCCACCACCATGAGGAGGATGAGGATGCCGAAGCCCACGTACTCGGCGCGAATCATGAACTTGTCGGAAGGCTTGCGCCCAGTAATCATCTCGTAGAGCAGGAACAGCACATGGCCACCGTCGAGTGCGGGGATGGGCAGGATGTTCATGAAGGCGAGGATGATGCTGAGGAAGGCGGTCATCTCCCAGAAGCGGTGCCAGTCCCATACCTCGGGGAAGAGGCTGCCGATGGCTCCGAAGCCGCCCAGCGACTTCGCTCCCTCGCTGGTGAAGACGTACTTCATGTCGCTGACGTAGCTTGCCAGCTTGTGCCAGCCGTAGCGGATGCCGGCGGGAATGCTCTCCCAGAAACCGTACTTGAATGTCTGCGGCTCATACTTCGACACGGTGAAGAAGCCCAGCTTGAGCTCGCTGCTCAAGGTGACCTGGACGGTGTCGCGAGCACCCAGAGCCCCCCCTACGGCCCCCGAGGGGGCTTCTATAGTATTAGTGGCTTCA